>CBCSOI010000354.1:0-1970 GCA_965141595.1 uncultured Atopobiaceae bacterium
AGCAGCGGTCGTGGGTGAAGTCGTCCTGGGCCTGGGCGCGCTCCCCTTCGGGCATGCCTGCGTGGTACCGCGCGGCCCGGACGCCCGCCGCCCTAAGCGCCTCGTGGAGGGCGTCCACCTGCTTGCGGGTGGCGCAGTAGACGATGCCCGAGGCGTCGGCGTGGGCGCGCACGTAGGAGACGATCCAATCGGTGCGCCGGCGCTCGTTGGGGAAGCGCTCGCACGAGAAGGCGAGGTTGGGGCGGTCGAAGCTCGCGACCACACGGAGGGGGTCGACGAGCCCGAGCGCCGCCGCGATGTCGGCGCGCACGGCATCGGTGGCCGTGGCGGTGAGCGCGAGGATGGCGGGCCGCGAGCCCTGGGCGGCGGCCACCGCGTCCACGGCGTCGCGGATACGCAGGTAGTCGGGGCGGAAGTCGGCACCCCACTGGGAGATGCAGTGGGCCTCGTCCACGGCCACGAGGGGGCAGCCGCGGCGGGCCACGGCGGCAGCGAGGCGCGGGTCGCCCAGACGCTCGGGAGCCACGTAGAGAAGGTCGAGGTCGCGCGCGACGCGGGCGAGGACGTCGGCCTGGTCGGCAGCCGAAAGCGTGGAGTTGAGGTACGCGGCTTCCACGCCGCAGGCCTCGAGGGCGGCCACCTGGTCGGCCATGAGGGAGATGAGCGGCGAGACCACCACGGCGACGCCGGGCAGCAGGATGGCCGGAACCTGGTAGCAGATGGACTTGCCGGCGGAGGTGGGCATGACGGCGAGGGCGTCGCGGCCGTCGAGGGCGGCGCCGACGACCTCGCGCTGGTACGGCCTGAACGAGTCGTAGCCGAAGACGTCCTTGAGCACGGCCTCGGGTGACGACGCGTGGGACATGGGACTCCTCTCGCCGGGTTGCCGCCGGCGCCCTGGCACCGGGCCACCCAGTGTAGGCCAAGGGGCCCGTCAGCCGCTGGGGCGGCGTGACAGGGGCGCCTGCCCATCTGTCGCTTCGCCTGTTGCCGAGTTGATGATGGGACGGAAGTGCCCGACCGTTGGGACAGAGGTGTCCGAGTGCCGGGACGGGGTGTCAGGCCGCGGCGTCCGCATCCCCGGCGTCCCCGAGCGGCTGTACGGAACCGCCCTCGGCGACCAGCTGGGGAGCCACGGCCCGGGCGATCATGTCGAGGTAGGCCTCGGCGCCCGCGGGACGCAGGTGCGTTCGGTCGTCCCAGAGGTACTCAGACTCGTGGCCGGCCACAGCGGCGGGCCAGTCCACATAGGTGACGTTGCCGTGGCGGTCGGCGCAGTCCCGCAGGTTGACGTTCTGCTCGTCTTGGAAGCCCTCGGGGTTGAAGGTCCCCACCAGGTAGACGTGGGCGTCGCCGGCCGTCGAGACGAGCCCGTCGAGCTGGGAGGGCGTGGCCGTGGAGTTGGAGAAGCATGCGAGCACGAGGCAGTCGGAGAGGGCCCCCTGGGCCACGTAGCCGTCGAGCACCTTGACCGCCTGGTAGGGATGACGGCCGATGTAGGCGTCCATGAAGCCGTCGGGGAACCACCGCTGAAACTCGGTGTCGCCGGGGACGGAGTCGCCCACGAGCAGCGGGGCGAAGGCGCCGTCGGCCACCTCGGAGGGGGCCGCCCGCACGGCGAAGGGCCCGTCGGGGAGGGAGACCTCGCCGGACGCGGGGGGAGCGCCGCCGTCTGGGGCCGCGGAGGCCTCGGCGCGGCTCACCTGCGAGGTGTCGACGGCGCTGTCCGCCGCGGCCCCCGTGCTCTTGATGGCGTCCCGGGGCACGAGGGTGGTCTCGGGCACCACGGCGAGACCGACGCCCGCCACGAGCAGGCAGCCGAGGGCCGCCACGAGGGGCACCCGGGCGGCCGAGCCCATGGCCACGAGGCGCGCCGCCACCCCGCCGCGCTGGAAGGGCCTCTCCACGAACCGGTAGGACGCCGCCCCCGCCGCGACGGAGAGGGCCGCGGCCGCTGCGCAGGGGACCCA
>CBCSOI010000355.1:0-1965 GCA_965141595.1 uncultured Atopobiaceae bacterium
TATCCCGACGCCGAGTTTGTGGACGCCAAGGGGGGCGTGATCATGCCCGGCCTCGTCAACTGCCACACGCATATCTACTCCGGCCTGGCCCGCGGCCTCGCCATCAAGGGCTGCGACCCCCACAACTTCCTCGAGAACCTCGAGCAGCAGTGGTGGAACATCGACCGCCACCTCACCCTCGACGGCACCCGCGCCTGTGCCTACGCCACGGTGCTCGACTCCATCCGCGACGGTGTGACCTGCATCTTCGACCACCATGCCAGCTTCAAGGAGATCCCGGGCTCGCTCTTCGCCATCAAGGACGTCTGCGCCGAGCTCGGCATGCGCGCCTGCCTCTGCTACGAGGTCTCCGACCGCGACGGCGTGGAGAAGCGCGACCAGGGCATCAAGGAGAACGCCGACTTCGCGCGCTGGTGCGCGAAGGAGGGCTCGTCCATGATCGCCGCCATGTTCGGTGGCCACGCCACCTTCACCCTCTCCGACGAGACCATGGACCTCATGTGCGAGGCCAACGACGGCCTCACGGGCTTCCATATCCACGTGTCCGAGGGCATGAACGACGTCTACGACTCCCTCGAGAACCACTACGGCGTGCGTCCCGTGGAGCGCCTGCTCAACCACGGCCTCCTCGGCCCCAAGACCATGCTCGGCCACTGCATCCACGTCACCCCGGGCGAGATGGACATCATCAAGGAGACCGGCACCTGGCTCGTCAACAACCCCGAGTCCAACATGGGCAACGCCGTGGGCTGCTCGCCGGTGCTCGAGTTCTTCCGCCGCGGCATCCCCGTGTGCATGGGCACCGACGCCTACACCAACGACATGCTCGAGAGCCTCAAGGTCTTCGTCGCCATCCAGCGCCACAACGCCGGCATGCCCAACGTCGCGTGGGGCGAGGCCATGACCATGCTGTTCCAGAACAACCCCGCCATGGGCGAGAAGTACTTCGGCCGCACCCTGGGCAAGCTGGCCCCCGGCGCCGCCGCCGACGTCGCGGTCTTCGACTACAACGTGTTCACCCCGTTCTCCGAGGAGAACGTCGACGGCCACATGCTGTTCGGCATGATGGGCAAGAACTGCCGCACCACGGTCATCAACGGCCGCGTGGTCTACAAGGACCGCGAGTTCGTGGACGTGGACGAGGCGGCCATCAACGCCTGGACCCTCGAGCAGTCCAAGCTCCTCTGGGGCGATCTCAACGGCCGCACGTACTAGTCAAGGAACCCTCCCGGCCGGGCGACCCGGCCCATATAGATAAGGATGACCATGAGCGACATCATGCGACCCATCGGCTTCGACCACCTCATGACCTGGATCCTCGACGAGTACCGCACCAAGGGCACCGTCTTCGGCGAGCAGCGCGTCGTGCGCTGCGACCCCGACCGCGCGTTCCCCATCTTCGACGAGCGCATCGAGACCCCGTTCGGCATGGCCGCCGGCCCCAACACCCAGCTGGCCCAGAACATCGTCGCCGGCTACGTGTGCGGCGCCCGCTTCTTCGAGCTCAAGACCGTGCAGGTCATGGACGGCGCCGAGCTGTCCGCCTGCGTGGCCAAGCCCTGCATCCTCGCCTCCGACGAGGGCTACAACTGCGAGTGGTCCACCGAGCTCACCGTGCCCCAGGCGTTCGCCGAGTACGTCAAGGCATGGGTGGCGTGCAAGCTCATCGCCCGCGAGTTCGGCCTCGGCGACCCCGACGGCTTCGTGTTCAACATGAGCGTCGGCTACGACTACGACGGCATCACCACGCCCAAGGTCGACGCCTATATCGAGGGTATGAAGGACGCCTCCGACACCGAGGTCTTCAAGGAGGCCATCACCTGGACCCGCGACCACCTCGACCTGTTCGAGGTCGTCGACGAGGCCTTCGTCGACTCCATCACGCCCCACGTCTCCGCCTCCATCACCGAGTCCACGCTCCACGGCTGCCCGCCCGCCGAGATCGAGAAGATCGCCACCCACCTC
>CBCSOI010000356.1:0-1958 GCA_965141595.1 uncultured Atopobiaceae bacterium
CTCCTGGTTGCAGGCGCGGATGACGTTGCGGCCGGTGTAGTACTCCTCCACGAGGCCGGTGAGCGCCCCCAGGGTCTCCTGCCGCTCGTCGGCCGCGCTGAGGGTGCGCTTGGAGATGAGGCCGCAGAGGACGCCCGAGAGCGCCATGAAGGCCAGGTAGACCAGGGTGAGGCCGGCCGAGTAGTACAGCATGACGCCGAGCACGCCCACGATGGTGCCCACGGCAGTGACGAGCTGGAGAAGCCCCGTCTGCATGGTCTCGCTGATCTTGTCGAGGTCGCCGGTCACGCGGGTGAGCACCTCGCCGGGCTGGTGGCCGTCGAAGAAGCGCAGGGGCAGGCGGTTGAGCTTGGCGGCGATGGACTCGCGGAGCTGCAGGTTGAGGGTCTCGGCCACCGATGCCATGAGCTGCACCGACGCCCAGTAGAAGACCACCTGGAGCACGTAGAGCAGCGTGAGGAGGGCGAGCGACGCACCCAGGGGGTCCCAGGCGATGGAGAAGGCCCCCTCCCCCGCCAGGGCCGGCTGCACGGCGGCCCAGAGGTCGTTGACGGCCACGGCGCTCTGGAAGGGCGCCCAGATGAAGACCACGAGATAGAGCACGCGGAGGATGAGGACGGCCATGAGGCGCGGGCGCTGGGGGCCCAACTGCCCGAAGAGGCGGACCGCCACACCGAGGCGGGAGCCGGGGTTCGTCATGACTGCACCTCCTGCTTGGTCTGGGACGCCACGATCTCCCGGTACACGGGACACGCGTCCATGAGCTCGTCGTGGGTGCCCAGGCCCACGGGACGCCCCTCGTCGATGACGAGGATCTGGTCGGCGTGGCGGATGGTGCTCACGCGCTGGGCGATGATCAGCACCGCGGCCCCGGCGGTCTCACCCGCGAGGGCGGCACGCAGCGCGGCGTCGGTCTTGAAGTCCAGGGCCGAGAACGAGTCGTCGAACACGTAGAGCTCCGGCCTGGCCACGAGCGCGCGGGCGATGGCCAGGCGCTGGCGCTGGCCGCCGGAGAAGTTGGAGCCGCCCTGGGCCACCGGGGCGTCGAGGCCCTCGGGCAGGCCGCGCACGAAGTCGGCCCCCTGGGCCACCTCGAGGGCGTGCCAGAGCTCGTCGTCCGTGGCTTCGGCGCGCTCCCAACGGAGGTTCCCCGCGATCGTGCCCGTGGCCAGCCACGCCTTCTGCTGCACGTAGCCGATGCGGCCCCTGAGGGCGCGCTGGGTCACGTGGCGGACGTCCACGCCGTCGAGCTCGAGGGAGCCCTGGGTCACCTCGTTGAAGCGCATGATGAGGCTCGCGATGGTGGACTTGCCCGAACCCGTGCCGCCGATGATGGCGGTGGTGGTGCCGGGCCAGCACTCGAGGTCGATCCCCGTGAGGGCGTCCTCCTGGGCGTCCTGGTAGCGGAAGCGCACCCGCGAGAACCGCAGGGTGGGCACGCCCTCCCCGCGCGAGAGCCCGTCGACGGCGCCCGGGAGGTCGTCGATCTCGGGCGAGTAGTCGAGCACCTCCTGGATGCGGCTGGCGCATTCGAGGGCGCGGGGCACCATGATGAACACGAACTGCGCCATCAGGATGTACATGAGCACCATGATGGCGTACTCCACGAGCGCCGTGATGTCGCCGATGCCCAGCTCGCCCACGGCGATGCGGGCGCCGCTGGTCCAGTAGACGGCGATCACGAAGAGGTTCATCACCACGTACTGGAACCCGTCCACGTTGGTGAAGAGCTTGTTCGCCTTGATGGCGGTCTCCGCGTAGGCGGCGAACGAGGCGTCGAGGCGGCCGTTCTCGTGGCGCTGCCGGTTGAAGGCGCGCACCACGCGCACGCCCGAGAGGTTCTCGAGCAGCACCTGGGTCATGGCGTCGAGCTGCCTCTGCAGGCGCGTGAACAGCGGCGACACCGAGCGCAGGATGAAGGCAACGACCACCATGAGCACGGCGATGGCCGCCACGAG
>CBCSOI010000357.1:0-1954 GCA_965141595.1 uncultured Atopobiaceae bacterium
CCAAGACTATTCCCCGTTGGGACGCCGGCGTGCACCGCCGGCGCATCTCCTCTTTTATTGTTTCTTCACGGTATCTGATACCCGTCTGTAACCTATGTCAACGGGTCACATCCTCTCAATAATCCACACCACGCCTCGGATAAGGAACCTAAAATACGCCCCCCGGGTCCTAAATGCGACCTGATGGGCGGTTTCCTCGTGTCCGGCCACCGCGGGACAGACTGTCGGGGTCTAGGGGGCAGGTTGCCCGGCAGCCGGGCCCGAGCCGTCGTCCGACCGCGGTTCCCCAGTGTCCTCGCCCGTCTCCCCCACCGAGGCGGCCCCCAGCGCCGCGTCGTCCGCCTCACCGAGGCGGCGTTCGAGGGCGGTGTCGGGCTCGATGTGAACGATTACTTCACTGACCTCGCCGAAGCGCTCGCGGAGGTGCGCCTCCACGGCCTCCCCCACCCCGTGGCCCTCCTGCACGGTCATAAGGGGGTCAACCAGCACATGGAGGTCGACGAACACCTCCCCCTCGGTTCCACGTGTGCGGATGTTGTGAACCGAGCGAACCCCGCCCACCTCGCAGGCACACGAGCGCACCTCGGACTCGTCGAGCCGCGCGGCGTCGGAGAGGGTCGTGCTCGCCGAGCGGAACACCTCGACGGCAGAGACGGCGATAGCGGCGCCCACGACGAGCGACACGACCGCGTCGGCCATGGGGAAGCCCATCTGCACCACGACGAGTCCGACGATGACCGAGACCGACACGAGGGCGTCGGAGCGGGTGTGCAGGGCATCGGCCACGAGGACCTCGCTCTTGAGGCGCCGGCCGCTGCTGCGCTCGCCGCGGCTCACGGCGAGGTTCACGACGAGGGTTCCCACCATGACGACATAGCTCCCCGCGTTGACCGTCACGGCGTCGCGGCGCCCCATGAGGGCGTCGACGCCGTCGGCGCACAGGTTGAACGACGCCACCACGAGCATGACCCCGATGACGACGGAGGCGTAGGTCTCGAACTTGGCATGGCCGTAGGGGTGTCCGCGGTCGGGCGGCTGGGCGGCCAAGGACGCGCCCACGATGCCCACCACGTTGGAGAGGGCGTCGAATGCGCTCGCGACGCCGTCGTTGCGCATGGAGAGCGACCCGGTCGCCTGCCCGTAGAGGAACTTGGCGGCCGCCACGGCGAGGTTCAGGGCCATGACGACCCAGAGCACCCGCACCACGTCGTGGACGCGCCCCCCGCGGGCACCGGCCGCCGCGGTCATACGGCACCCCCGCCGTCGAGGCCGTCGAAGCGCACGGCCATCATGGCAACGTCGTCGTCGAGGCGGTTATCGGTGAACTCGTAGAGGGTCGCCATGATCTTGTCGGGGATGTCGTGGACGTCGAGGTCGATGTTGCGCACCACGGCGTCGCGGAGGCCCATCTCGCCGAAGAACGACCCGTCGGGGCCCCTGGCCTCGGTGGCGCCGTCGGTATACAGCAGGAGCTCGTCTCCGGGCCGCAGCCGCACATGGCCGTCGCGGTACACCATCTCGCGGAAGGCCCCCACGACGCCCGACTGGACGTTGAGGAGCTCCGTCTGCTGCTCAGCGGGATGGAGCAGCAGCGCGGGCGGGTGGCCGGCGCAGCAGTAGGTGAGCGTGCCCTCCCCGACGTCGACGACGCCCACGAACACGGTGGCGAACGTCTCGAGGCGTGAGAAGCCCAGGAAGAAGTCGTTGAGCGAGCGGACCATGTGCGAGGGGGCGAGCCCCTCCCACGAGTACGCGCCGAGGGCCGTCCTCACGGCGGCGGACACCGAGGCCGACTGCACGCCCTTCCCCGCCACGTCGCCCAGTATCACGCAGGCGCGGTTGCCCGGCAAGCGGATGAGGTCGTAGAAGTCACCGCCCACGTCCGCGGTCTCGGTGGCCGAGTTGTCGATCGCCTGGGCGGTGAGCCCCTCCACGGGTTGGAGGTGGTTGCCCT
>CBCSOI010000358.1:0-1950 GCA_965141595.1 uncultured Atopobiaceae bacterium
GGTCATCGTGATCATCTCAGCCCTGTCCCTCGCGCTCATGGCGGCCGTCGACGCACTCGCGCGCCTGGCCATGCCCTGGCGCCGCCACGGAAGGAACCCCCAGTCATGACCGGCATTCCCCGCAGGACCCTGCTCAAGACCGCCGCCCTCGCCCCCGCCGCCTGCGCCCTCGCCGCGTGCTCCGGCGCGGCCGGCGGCTCCGGCACCGGCACCCCCGACGACCCCGAGAAGCTCACCTTCGTGCTCGACTACACCCCCAACACCAACCACACCGGCATCTACGAGGCGAAAAAGAAGGGCTGGTACAAGGAGCAGGGCATCGAGCTCGAGGTCGTGCAGCCGCCCGAGGACGGCGCCGACGCCCTCGTGGGCTCCGGCCGCGCCCAGCTGGGCATGGGCTACCAGGACGTCATGGCCAACTACCTGGGCAGCGACGACCCGCTGCCCGTGACTGCGGTCGCCGCCGTGGTGCAGCACAACACGAGCGGCATCATCTCCCGGGCCGGCGACGGCGTCACGCGTCCGGCCGGGCTCCAAGGCAAGCGCTACGGCACGTGGGACCAGGACGTGGAGAAGGCCATCGTGAGGAGCGTGGTGGAGACCGACGGCGGAGACTGGTCCCAGGTGGAGCTCGTGCCCGCCAACTCCACCGACGAGGTCACCGGCCTCAAGGCCGACCAGTTCGACGCCATCTGGTGCTACGAGGCCTGGGCCGGGCAGAACGCCAGGATCCAGGGCTACCCGGTGGACTACTTCGCCTTCCGCGACATCGACCCGCGGTTCGACTACTACACGCCGGTCATCATCGCCAACGACACCTTCCTCGCCGAGCAGCCGGACACCGTGAGGAGGTTCCTCGACGCCACGGCCAAAGGTTACCTCTACGCCTCGGAGCACTCCGACGAGGCCGCCGACATCCTCGTGGAGGCCGCCCCCGAGGTGGACCCCGAGCTCGCCCGCGCCTCCCAGGAGTACCTAGCCGACAAGTACGTGGCCGACGCCCCCCGCTGGGGCTACATCGACCCGGAGCGCTGGGCCTCGTTCTATACGTGGATGAACGACCAGGGGCTCACGCCCGAGAGTCTGGACCCCGAGGGCGGCTTCACGAACGACTACCTGCCCGACGGTGAGTGACGTGGCCCCGGTCCTCGAGGCGCGCGGCCTCACGGTCTCCTGGGAGGGCATGGGGGTGCTGGACGACGTCTCGCTCTCCGTGGGCACCGGCCAGCTCGTGTGCCTCGTCGGCCGTTCGGGGTCCGGCAAGTCGACGCTGTTCCACGCGCTGGCCGGCCTCTCACGGCCCGACTCCGGCGTCGTGCTGCTGGAGGGGGAGGACGTCACCGGGCGCCCCGGCCGCATCGCCTACATGCTGCAGAAGGACCTGCTCCTGCCCGAGCGCACCGTGCTCGACAACACCGCCCTGCCGCTCCTGCTCAAGGGGGTGCCCAAGGCCGAGGCCCGGGCGCGGGCGTCGGAGAGGTTCGCGCGGTTCGGCCTCGAGGGCAGCCAGGGCCTCTACCCGGACCAGCTCTCCGGCGGCATGCGCCAGCGGGCCGCGCTCCTGCGCACCTGCCTCATGGACGACCCCGTGGTCCTCATGGACGAGCCCTTCAGCGCCCTGGACGCCCTGACGCGCCAGGACATGCGCGCGTGGCTCCTCGACCTCGTGGACGCCATCGGGCTCACGGTGCTGCTCGTCACCCACGACGTCGACGAGGCCGTGGCGCTCGCCGACCGCATCCTCGTGCTCAAGGGGGATCCCGCGGCCGGCGTGCCCTCACGCATCGCGGGCGAGGTCGACGTGGACTGCCCCCGGTCCGGGCGCGCGGGGTTCGTGCTCACCGAGGCCGCCCTCGAGGCCAAGCGGGCGGTGCTCGCGCTGCTCTGAGAGGGCGCGGGGCGGCCCGGGAGAAGACGCGGTGCGGCGACGGCCGGGGCCGGGAGGCGGTC
>CBCSOI010000359.1:0-1946 GCA_965141595.1 uncultured Atopobiaceae bacterium
CCACCAAGAAGCGCCGCAGCCACGCCGAGGTCCTGGCCGAGATGGTCGCCGAGGCCACAAAGTAGCGGTCCAATATTCCTCCATAACCAAAAACAAGCAGCTCTACCTCGATAAATGACAGACGCGGCCAGCAAACTGTCAGGTATCGATCAAAAACCGGTCAGGTCGCCCGTGCACACTGGGCCCATGAGCATTGTCCTGTGCGACCTGGATGCTTGGACACTTTTTGCCTCGCGAGCACCTTTGCGCCGCGTCCCGAAGGAAGAGGCAGACCGCGCCCTGGAGAGGGCGACCTGCACGACGGCAGACGCCGCGTTCGTGCGGGACCTTCCATGGCGTCGCGAGCTCGACGGGCATGTGCGGGTGCTGGCGGGTGCCGCCCCCGAGGACGACGTGCCCGTGCATCTCGCTGTCTCTGAAGGCAAGGCCCGCCATCGAGCGAAGGGGCTCGTTGCGCACCGCATGGCGACGCCCCTTGCCGAGGGCTCGCTCTGCTCCACGGAACAAGGCGTGCTCACGGTGTCGCCGGAGCTCTACGTGCTCATGCGCTCCCGGATTCTCTCGCCAGCCTCTCTGGCGGTGGTGGTGTCGCTTCTCTGTGGCAGGTACAGCCCGCGGTTTGACGACCCGTCCGGCACATCCGTTCAGTGCGAGCCGGTCTCCTCGGTGGCCTCTATCCGCTCCTTTGCGAAAACGTGCGAGGGGCTGTGGTTCTCGCGCACAAACGTCTGCCGCGTCTTGGACTGCGTTGCCGACGGCTCGCGCTCTCCCATGGAGACGGCTCTCAACGTGCTGCTTAGCCTTTCTGCGCGCGACGGCGGGTACGGGCTGCCCAAGCCGGCACTCAACAGCCCGATTCACCTGAGCCGCAACGAGGTGTTTGCCATGAGGGGGCAGCGGCGGTGCGAGATCGACTTCTTGTGGCCAGATCACGGTGCGGGGCTGGAGTACGACGGGGGAGGGCATTTTGGCTCGCGGGAGGCCATGGAGCAAGACCGCCTTCGCGACGCGCTGATGAAGGAGCGGGGCCTGGACATTGTGCGGTGGACATGGCCGATGGTCTCGGACGAGGTGGCCTTCGACCTCAAAGTGAGGGAGCTTGCCCGAAAGCTCGGTGCAAAGGTGTCGACGGGCCCTTGCTGCAACAGGCTGGTCGAGCGCAGGGCGCTGAGGGCGTTTGTCTTGGGGCGGCATCTGGTGTGGTGAGAGGCTGCCGATAGGGGCGCGGCCAATACGCGCCAACTTTAGAGTTGGCGTGCACTCCGGCCGGCGCCGGCTCGCAAGTTCGCACCAACTTCATTGTTGGAGCGCGTTTCGGCCGAAAAAACGGCTGCCGGACGCTCCCGACACGCACCAACTTCAAAGTTGGCGTGCACTCCGGCCGGCCAGTGCGCACCAACTTCAAAGTTGGCGTGCCTTCCTCGGCCGAGGCTCCTCTCCGGGCCGCACCTTCCCGGTCAGAAAGCCGGCCGTCCTGTCTTCCCATCCACTCGGGTGGGCAAGAAACCCTAGAATCACTCCCAATGACAACCGCGAGCGCCCCCAGCGGCAACCAGATAGGAGAGCCATGACCAAGAAGGCCAAGAAGACGTCTGGACCCAAGAGCAACTTCACCTTCAACGACGACACCATGGCCCTCGTCACCGCCGTGGTCGACGCCACGCCCGACGACAACGTCCTGGCGCTCTTCGACCCGGCGTCCGGCATGTCGTACTTCGGCATCCCCGGCCCGCTGCTCAAGGCCAACCTCGTGGGCGGCCGCGACTCCAAGCGCTACACCGCCACCTCCCACGACTTCGGCCGCAACATCGTGGGCCACGTCTACAAGGCCTGGATGCCCTCCCAGCACGGGCGCCTCGAGCTCCTCGTGGCCGAGAACGAGAAGCGCGCCCTCGAGGAGACCCGCGACGTGGACGACCCCGCCGACGACACCACGCCCGACCCCG
>CBCSOI010000360.1:0-1940 GCA_965141595.1 uncultured Atopobiaceae bacterium
CTGGACGTCGGAGATGGAGCCCCCGGCCGGGGCCAGCAGGTACAGGTGCGTGAGCATGTCTCCTTGGCTGCGCTTGTCGGGGTTGCCGCCGTAGACGTAGTAGGGCGCGGCCGCGGCCTCCTCCTCGGTCATGGCGTTGGTCACGGTGGTGGTCACCGGGTAGCTCGTGGAACCGTCGGCGTTCTTGACACCCTCGCCCACCTGCGTGTCCATGTCCAGGTACCAGTCCATCTTGGACCACGTGTAGTCGTTGGTGTAGGTGCCCAGCACCGGCTTGGCAGGGTCGTCCTCCAACTTGCCGGAGAAGCCCAGGGCGTCGATGGCGGCCTCCTGGGCCTCGTCGGCCATCCACACCTGGAAGTTGCGCGTCAGGGCGCCGTCGACGAAGGTCTTGGCCAGGTCGCCGCTGTCAGCGTGGCCGAGCCCGGCGAAGACCGCTTGGAAGGAGGCGCCGGCCACCCCGGCGAAGAACGCGTCCTGAGCCTCCACAGGCAGGTTCCAGTAAGTGTCGTGCATGAGCACGGTGGCGGCGTTGGAGCCGTCCACGTGGACACCCTCCACATCCACGGACTGCCCGGTCACGGCAAGGAGCCTCTGCAGGAACACCGGGTCGACGGCCACAACGCCGTTGACCGCCTGCCCCTTGAAGGCGAGCCAGCTCTGCGCGGCTGCCTCGGCGGCGCGGGGGAACTGCGGCGTCATCATGGACGACCCGGGGTTCTCGGCCACGCTGCCCATGTCGAAGGCCGCAGCCTCCTCGGACATGGCGGCGAAGCCGGTGCCCCCCTCCTGACGCGCACTCTGGAGCGAGGCGAAGTCGCCGTTGAGGACGATCTTGCCATCGGTCACCGTCATGGTCCCCCAGGAGCCGGGGAAGCCACCGGAGGAGCGAGTCTCCACGTTGTTGAGGGCCAGGACGAGGTAGGTCTTGGTCTGGCCGTCGGCGCCGAGCATGGCGGGGAGCTGGGGCAGCACGTCGTCGGCCTCGTCGAGCAGGGAGTCGGCCGTGGAGAGGGTGGAGCGGGCGCTGTCGATGAGGTCGTTGAGGCGCTGGATGTGGAAGGGCTGCATGGACCGCACCGTGTGGATGGTGTCCTGGAGGGGCTGGCGCACCTCGAGCACGGCGTCGATGAGCTTGCGGAGGATCCCGATGTCCACCTGGCCGCCATCCTTGACCAGCGACTTCACCGAGACGCCGTTGAGCTCGTTGGAGAAGGGCACGAGGCCGTTGTGCACGAGGATGTTGGCGGAGTCCACGAGCTCGCGGGCCTGGCGGACGTCCTGGCCGTAGACCGGCGCGAACTCGACGAGGCGCCAGAGCGGGCTCGAGACGTGGTCGGCCATGGACTGGGTGCTCTGGGCGAGGGAGGCGGCCGAGCCCGAGAGCTGGTCGGACTTGCCGTTCATGAGGGCGTCCTTGTAGACGGCGAACTCCTGCTTGACGTCGTCCACCTCGGACTGGACGGCCTTGACGTCCTGGTACATGGCGAAGCCGCAGGCACCGGCGACGACGACCAGCACGGCGACGACGATGAGGAGCACCTGCCACCAGCGCAGGCCGCGGCGACGGCGCTTGCCGGGGGCGGCCTTGCCCGTACGGGACTTCACGCGGGAGAGCTCGTCGGCGGAGTAGGGCGAGGCGGCCGGCCGGGGGGCCTGGGTGGTGGCGCCGGCAGGGGCGGCCTTGGCCGCGGGGCGCGCCTGGGTCTTGGGGACGGCGGCGCGGGACGTCCGGGCGGCGTGGGCCGCATGGCGGGCGGGGCCCTGCTTGGGCCGATTGCCGGGGTTGGAAGGACCGGAGGCCATATGCTTGGCTGACACGGAAACTCCTAGGGGCAAGGCGCGGCACGGGGCCGGCGGTCATGACGGGTGGACGGCGCCGGCAACGCACGGGCCGGCGCCCGACTTCCCAGTATATGCACAGTTTTATGGGTAGATTT
>CBCSOI010000361.1:0-1902 GCA_965141595.1 uncultured Atopobiaceae bacterium
AGGCGCTCCACCTTGTCGACCGTCCTCGGGGAGAACCCCTCCATGCTCACCGCGCCCACGATGCGACCTCCTCCTCCGATTCCGGCAGCCTCATGTTCCACTCCCTCGACCAGCCCCTGGTCGCGGTAGCCCTCTTGTTGAGCTTGGACACCGTCCCCGCGCTCGCTTCGCGCAGGCGCTCGATCACGCCCTCGGGCACGCGCCACGCCTCGGACCTCGCCTCCAGCAGCCAGCCCGCGCGCGCAGCCATGGACGCGCTGTCGGCGAGCGCAAGGTCGGCCGCTTTCTCGGCGTCGAGGTAGGGCATCGCCGAGAGGGACCGCACCGCCTCCTCGATGCCGCCCGCCCACTCCGGGTGCTTCAGGCAGTCGAAGAGCGTCTGCTCCCTCGTCGTGACGAGAACCGACCCGAACGCCCTGCCGCGCAGTCTCTGGCTCAGGACGTCGGCGCCTGCGGGATGAGGGACGTAGCGCATGCTCCGGAACGAGAACGGCGAGCGCGCCGCGTCGGTGCGGAAGCGGCACTCGAAGCCGACGTTATGTGCGACGCCGTGCGCCTCGAGGGCGCTGTGGTAGGAGAGGATCGCCCCTGCGTCGAGAGCCGCCACGACCTCGTAGGGATCGACCCCCGCCCCCTCGAATCTGCCCGAGTTGGAGGCGTAGAGCCCCCTGCGCACGCGCTCGACCGAGCCCGAGGCGGCCGCCTCCTTCAGCTGCTGCTTCGCGGCGGCGGGCGAGTCCGACGCCGCCAGCAGGTCCTCGACGGTGAACACGTGGTGGCTGCGTATGTACTCGCTGAACTTCATACTTACGGATTTAAGCACAAAAGGTAGTAAATAGCTACCTTTAGCATCTGAATCCGTAAGTATTCGAGAACCTGCGATAGGTCGCACGGTTCTCCCGTTGCCGCTGCGCGTGCGAGGGGATTGTCTTTCGGCCAATTTCGGCCATCTTCGGGCGACTACGGCCGTTTCGGCTCCTCCGAACGGGTCCTTTCGATGGAGGGCAGCGCGGGAACCACCGGCCATGTGCTCGAGCATGCGGCGGACCCGGAAGTCCTTCCCGGTCACCGCGGGGCGCGCCGTCGCGATCTCCCTCGCTCCGCTTGCGATGCATCCCTTCCCTTCGAAATGATGACAATAGTGGACAATATTTTCATCGTATGCATCGACGGGGGAGAGGGCTCGGGCAAATCTGCGGTTTCGGCGAATCGCGTGTGGTCGACGCGTTATTCGCGCGCCGGCGCCGTTCGCCTCGCGTCCCGCCACGCTTTTCATCTTTTTCATCGACGCCTCCTAGTCGTCGAAGGGGATGCGCAGCTCGAAGGCGACCTGCCCGAGGAACAGGTGAACCAGCGCGTTCGGGGTGATGCACATCTCCCTGCAGTAGCTTCTCATCTCCCTCTTGAACTCCGGCGTCATCTTCACGACGATCCCCGTCACGCCGCCGGTGCGTGGCGACGAGGACTTGTCTATGCCGTACCTCTCGGCGACGCAGTCCGCCATGCCCGCCCCCGCGAAGACCGGGTCGCGCGTCACCTCGAACGGGATCCTGTGCTCGAGAATGCCGAGCGTGACCATCCTCCTGATCGCACCGGAAAGCGTCATCCCCTTAGCCTCGAGGACCGCCATCGCGCGCCTCTTGATACCGGAATCGACCTCGAGGCTGATGTTCGCCGTCTTTGCAGTCATCGCCACCTCTCCTTTCTCAACTTGGACGTCTCCTCGGATACATGGTCGGGAAAGCACATCCGAATTCGGGGGACTTCGCTTCTTCGTGAAGAAAGACAAGGACGAAGTTCAGCTGCGCACTTCCTTCCTCTAAGAACGTCCGCCTTTTCCGAGGGCGCCCGTTTCTGTCGCGGCGGCTCCTTCATGCCCAACATCCTCTCAGCGCGTCGAGC
>CBCSOI010000362.1:0-1900 GCA_965141595.1 uncultured Atopobiaceae bacterium
AGGGGCCGCGCCCGTCGAGGCGCGGCCCCTCTCTTGTCGCGTGCGTGAGGGTCAGGACCCCGGCCCGTCGTCGACGAGGCGCTTCAGGGCCTCGTCCGCCGTCTCCTCGAAGTCGAAGAAGTCGGTGACCCGGACGTCGTAGAGGGTGGCCAGGCGGTAGAGCGTGGCGAGCCGCGGCGAGCGGCGCCCCTGCTCGATGTAGCCGATGGAGACGCGGTCCATGTCCAGCATCTGCGCCACGCGCTCCTGGGAGAGCCCGCGGGAGCGTCGCACGGCACCGAGCCTGCGGCCGAGCCCTGCGAGAAACGTGGTGTAAGCAGAATCTTCCATGGGTCTGAAGATGGGCGAGGCCGGATGGGGCCTCCACTAACCACCGGTTAGCATCTTGTATGCTCCCAGCTCAAGGGCCGACAGGACTCTCCTTACGTCTCCCCTCAAGGCCCCTTCCAGATTCCTTGCGAGGCGTGTCAGGTATGGGGCGAGTCAGGGGTGGCCGACGTGTGGGCGCTACGGGTCCCAAAAAGGGGGGATAGCACTCCCAGCACGCAGGGGCGTGCGCCGTAAGCCGTCACGCATAGGGAGGTCCGCAGATGAAGGCCCGGGATTTCTCCGTAGACTCCTCCGACATCGCCTACGAGGCGAGACTCGCCCTCGACCAGATGGACGCCGAGGAGGAGGTGAGCGCCGAGGCGCTCGTCAAGAGCCTCTTCGCCGCCCTCAAGTGCGCCCGCACCAACCAGCGGCGCCTCGACTCGCTGCTCCTCGCCTCCGAGGGCGAGCTCCCCGAGCGCATCCGCAGCCTCGGCATCGATTGCTCCGACGACGAGGTGCACGAGCTTGTGGACCAGTTCGGCAGAAGCTACTGCTGGTAGTCTGCGCCGCCGCGATACGGGTACGAGCAGGCCAGACATCAACTCGAGTCCGGGTCACGCCCGGGGAAGGCGGCTTGCGATGTGCACAGCGGTTCGGTTCTGCGACCCCGAGGGTCATCTGTACTGCGGTCGTAACTACGACTGGGGCGTCAGCTACGGCGAGGGCCCCGTGGCCGTCCCGGCCGGTTGGGAGTGGCAGTCGCGCCACGAGGGCGCGTTCAAGACGCGCACCGGTCTGATCGGCATGTCCATCGTCGAGGAGGGCATGCCCCTGTTCTTCGACTGCGCCAACGAGGACGGCCTCTATTGCGCCGGCCTCTCGTTCGCGGGCGGCTTCGGCGTCTACCGCGACCCCGAGGAGGGCAAGACCAACATCGCCAGCTTCGAGATGCCGCTCTGGGTGTGCGGGACGTTCTCCTCGGTCGACGAGGTCGAGAAGGCCCTCGCCGAGACCGTCATCACCAAGGACAGCTTCTCCTCGGCCCTCGAGCCCGCGCCGCTCCACTGGTTCATCGCCGACGCCGAGCGCTCCATCGTCGTGGAGCAGGGGGCCGACGGCCTCACGGTGAGCCACGACGGCTTCGACGTCCTCACCAACCAGCCCGAGTTCAGGTTCCATTGCGAGAACATGCGCAACTACGTGCACCTGGACAACGCCTGGACCCCCGAGGTCACCTTGCGCGGGGAGAAGCTCACCGCCCTGGGTGTCGGCCCCTCGATGATGGGCCTTCCCGGCGACCCCTCCGCCATCTCGCGCTTTGTTCGCGTCGCCATCCTCAACGCGCTCTACCCCGACGAGAAGGGCGAGCAGGCCAACGTCGTCCGCCTCTTCAGGACCCTCGGCGCCGTCTCCATGGTGAAGGGCTACTGCCGCCAGGAGTCCGGTGACTTCGAGTACACCTTCTACACCGGCGGGTACTCCTCGGCCTCCAAGACCTATTACTACAGCACCTACGACGACCCGTCGCTCCGGACCATCACCTTCGACGCCTGCAAGGGTATCGACGGTCCCGCCAAGGTCGCCGCCT
>CBCSOI010000363.1:0-1894 GCA_965141595.1 uncultured Atopobiaceae bacterium
GCGCCGGCCGGCGGCCGGCCGTGCGACGGCGTTGTCGGCGCGCAGGCGGGCGGCCACGGCCTCGAAGGTGTGGGGCCGCACGAGCGGCCGGGCGCCGTCGTGGAAGGCCACGAGGGGGACCTCGGACGAGACGGCGGCGAGGCCCGCGGCGCAGCTCGCCTGCCGGTCGTCGCCGCCGGGGACCACCGTGACGGGGAGCGCCAGGGGCAGGCCGGCCACGAGGGCCTCCATGGCGGCGAGGTCGCCGGGGCGGCACACGAGCACGAGCGCTGCCACGGAGGGGGCTGCGTCGGCGGCGAGGAGCGACCACGCCGCGAGCGGGCGGCCGGCCACCTCCACGAGGGCCTTGCCGCCCGGGTGGCCGAAGCGCTCCCCGGAGCCGGCGGCGACGACGACCACGGCGAGGTCCGCCCCCGGCTCGGGCACGGCGACGGGGGCGGACCTCGCCTCGGTCTGGCAGCGGCAGCGGCTCATTCCTTCCTGCCCCACATGCGGTAGAGGCTGTCGGCCAGGATGCCGGGGTTCTTGACGCCGATGTCGTCGAGGCGGCTCGGGTTGTCCTCGATGTCGTCCATGAGCTCCTGGAGGCTGCCGTACTCGTCCACGATCTTGTCGGCCATGCCCTCGCGCACCACGGAGATGCGCGACAGGGTGCGCAGCCCCAGGGGCGCCATGATGGAGTCCTCGCCGAGCCCCTCGTAGCCGAGCATGGCGCCCACCCGCTTGAACGAGTGGAGCTGCGTGGCGTCGAGCTGGTGGAACTGGCGGCGCACCTCCCGGGCGGCTTCCTCGGAGGAGTCGCGGGCGTAGTCGCGGATCATGAGGGTGTACTCGTCGTCCATGTCGCCCACGAGCTGCTCGCGCTGCATGGCGATGGTGCGGCCCTCGCTGCCGAGCTGGTCGATGAGGTCGTCGAGCTCGTCGGCCGCCGTCATGAGCACCTCGAAGTACGAGAAGATCTTGGAGATGTCGGCCAGGGTGACGTAGTTGTCGAGCTCCAGCGTGGTGAGGCGGAGCAGGTTGCGGTCCAGCGCCTGGCGCGTGGACTGGAGGGTCACCAACAGCTGGTTGACCATGTCCATGATCTCCTGGACGGTCTTGATCTGGAAGGAGCGGCCGTCGAGGTAGACGTTGACCACCTGACGGCGCTCGGAGACCGAGATGACCATGGCGTTGGTGAGGATGCTCATGCGCGCGGCCGTGCGGTGGCGCATGCCGGTCTCGGAGGTGGGCAGCGACGGGTCGGGGTTGAGGTGGAAGTTGGCCCGCTTGATCTGGGTGAGGTCCTTGTCGATGACGATGGCCCCGTCCATCTTGGAGAGCTCGAACAGGCGGTTGGCCGTGAACGAGATGTTGAGCGGGAAGCCGTCGTCGCCGGCGGCCAGCACGGCGTCGACGTCGCCCACGCAGATGAGGGCGCCGAGCCGGCCGGCGATGATCATGTCAAGGGCGCGGCGCAAGGCCGTGCCCGGCGCTGTCTGGCGCATGGCGCACTCCATGCGCTCGTCCAGGGACAGCGACCGGTCGCAGAAATCCCCCATGAAGACCCTTCTGTCCAAGCGCGCCGCGACGCGCGGCACGCCCCTGAACCCTACCAAAGCGGGGGCCCGCCGTGGGGGCGCGGCCGGGGGTGCGACAGAGGTCCCACAGAGCGGCGCCCGGCCCCGCGAGGGGCGGGACCGGGCGCGCGGTCGGGTTTCGCCTGGGTGGGTCTATCAGGCGGAGGCCTCCTGGGAGCCTGCCCCGGAACCCTTGGCGAGGGCGCTCCGGCCGGGTGCGCCGCCGGGGGCCGGCAGGCGCGACATGGTCTCGCGGACGGTCTTCTCGGGGATCTCGCCGGCCACGTGGTCGAAGACGAGGGCGCCGTCGCGGACGTCCACGGAGACGATCTCGC
>CBCSOI010000364.1:0-1879 GCA_965141595.1 uncultured Atopobiaceae bacterium
ATGAACGTCGTGGTCCTGCTCCTGAGCTACCTGCCCATGTTCCCCGCCTTCGCCCGCCTGCGCCGCACCGACCTCACCGAGCGCGTGTTCCGCGCGCCGTTCGGGGGGCGCGCCCTCACCGCGGTGCTGGCTGCCCCCATGGCAGAGATCGTGCTCGCCGTGGCCGCCACGGTGGCGCCCCTCGGGCCCGGACCCGACGAGATGGCCAAGGTCCCGCTGCTCGTGGGCACGGTCGTGCTGCTCGCTGCGGGCGAGGCCGTGCGGCTGGCATGCCGCCGGGGCGGGTCCCCGGGCCGCGCCGCCGGCACGGGGGCGGGGACGCCGGCACCCGGCGTCTGAGGCCGGGTGCCCGCCGTAATCATCAGCTCCCTGTACATTGCCTACAATGGGGGCGACGTGTCGACGGGGAGCGAGAGGGGGTGGCGGCGTGGACGAGCGGCTCAGGGCCTTCACGGCCTATGTCATGGCCCGTCCCGGCGCCACCGTCGATGAGGCCGCCGAGCACTTCTCCGTGAGCGACCGCACGGTGCGCGACTACCGCAAGCGCGCCAACTACGACCTCGCCGGTGCTGCGGAGGTCACGCTGTCCCGCGGCCACCTGCGTGTGGAGGTCGTCGACGGCGCCCGGCTGCGCGCCCTCATCGCCGACGGGACCGCGGGCGACGCCGCCCGGGCCGTGGAGGAGGACGGGAGGGGCCTGCCCCTCGAGCTCTCTGGCCAGGCTTGGGAGGTCGCGGGCGCCATGGTCGACGCCGTGGAGCTCTCCTTCTCCCACGAGTTCTCCGACGACCTCGAGCTGCGCATGAACCTCGCCCGGCACGTCGAGCCCCTGGGCAAGCGCCTCAGGGCCGGTGAGGAGGTGGAGAACCCCCTGCTGGGGGACGTCAAGAGCCGCTACCCGCTCGCCTTCGCCATGGCGGCCGCCACCGCCGGGGTCCTCGAGGGCGCCTATGGTGCCAAGCCCTCCGACGACGAGCTCGGCTACGTGGCGCTGGCCTTCGCCCTGGCGCTGGAGCGGGGCCGCGAGCGCGCCCCCCGCAAGAACATCGTGGTGGTGTGCGCCACCGGTCACACGAGCGCCCGCATGCTCGAGCACCGCATCCGCAGCGAGTTCGGGCCCCAGCTCGGCCGCGTGGAGCTCTGCGACAGGGACGACCTGCTGTTCCGCGACCTCTCCCATGTGGACTACGTCTTCACCACCGTGCCCATCGAGGCCTCGCTGCCGGTGCCCACGGTGACCATCAGCTACTTCTTCAGCGACAGCGAGGCCGACCGCGTCCGCGGGCTGCTCTCCGACGAGGGCGACGTCGACCTGCTGCCGTTCTTTCTCGAGGACCTCTTCTTCGGGCACCTGCCCGCCGGCACAAAGGCCGAGGCCCTCCACGGGCTCTGCGAGGCCGCCCGCATCGCCGGCTACGTCGACGAGGGCTTCGAGGGTGCGGTGTGGGACCGCGAGGAGGCCGCCTCCACCGCCTTCGGCGGCGGCATCGCCATCCCCCACCCCATGGGGCGCATGTGTCCCCGTACCTTCGTGGCCGTGGGCCTGCTCGACGAGCCCGTGCTCTGGGACGAGTCGGGCGAGCGGGCCGAGGCGGTCTTCCTCTTCGGCTTCGGCGAGGGGGACGGCGACCGCTTCGAGGGGCTGTTCGGCCGCCTCTCGGCATTCCTCACCGACCGCGGTGCCGTGGCGGCCCTCCTCGGCGAGCGGACGTTCGACTCCCTCGCCCGCGGGCTCTCGACGCCGCGGCGCCAGTTCCGCTGAGCCCCGCATCCCCGGTGACTTGATATATCTTTTGCCGCCCACGGGGCCTCCGGGCCGTCCGCGGGGGTGGAACCGGTCGCATCCCCGTCTTCCATGGGGGATGGGACGGCGCCCCAA
>CBCSOI010000365.1:0-1875 GCA_965141595.1 uncultured Atopobiaceae bacterium
TGGGAGAACAGCTCCTCGCCGGTCGACCTAGGTCTGAATAAGGCCGAGGATGAGGCCGATGACGAGGCGAAAGCCGCCCCGGCCGAAGCCTGATAGGGCGGTCTTTCAACGCAAGAAGCCCCGCAACCGATGGATGTCGGTTGCGGGGCTTCTTATGCTCCGGCGGCCGTCAGGCCAGAGGAGCAGTGTGCCAGATACGCGGAGCCGTTAAGCGGGAAGCCCGGTGGGCTTCCCGTAGGCGACGCCGAGCGGCGACAGCCGCGAGGTAGAAACCAGCACGTAGCTGGCGCGCCGCTCCGGCGGCCGTCAGGCCAGAGGAGCAGTGTGCCAGATACGTTCCAAATAGTCTTCCATGGAGCGGTCGGAGCTGAAGTAGCCGGAGTTGGCCACGTTGAGCAGGGCCTTGCGGTTCCATTCGAGCTCATCAGCGTAGAGGGCCTCGATCTCGGACTGGATGTCCATGTAGGCGGAGAAGTCGGCCAAGGTCATGAACCAGTCCTTGGTCAGCCAGTCGGCCACGAGCGGGGAGTAGGCGTTGCGGTCGCCGTTGGAGAAGGTGCCGTCGGCCACCATATCGATGGCGTGCTTCAGGCGCGGGTCGGCCTCGTAGTAGGAGGCGGGATTGTAGCCCTCGGCGTACTTCTTCTCGACCTCGTCGACGGTCATGCCGAACAGGAAGAAGTTCTCGGCGCCGACGCGCTCAC
The DNA here is from genome assembly GCA_965141595.1 of uncultured Atopobiaceae bacterium. Classification (GTDB taxonomy): domain Bacteria; phylum Actinomycetota; class Coriobacteriia; order Coriobacteriales; family Atopobiaceae; genus Granulimonas. Next base: position 705 of record CBCSOI010000365.1, read on the forward strand.
GGATCTCGACGTTCGCGCCATCGAGCGTACCGACGGTCATCGCGCCGTTGAGGGCGAACTTCATGTTGCCGGTACCCGAGGCCTCCTTGCCGGCCTGCGAGATCTGCTCGTCGAGGTCGGTGGCGGGAATCAGGTGCTGGGCGAGGCGCACATTGTAGTTCCACGGGAAGTACACGGCCAGCTTGCCCTTGACGTCCGGATCGTTGTTGACCACGCGGGAGACGTTGTTGATGAGCTGGATGGTCATCTTGGCCAGGTAGTAGCCCGGGGCGGCCTTGGCACCGAAGAACACGGTGCGCGGGGTGACGTCCTCGGCCTTGACCTTGCCGGACTTGATGTCGGCGTAGGTGGAGATGACGGACAGGATCTTCAGGGACTGGCGCTTGTACTCGTGCAGGCGCTTAACCATGGTGTTGAACATGGTGTTCGGGTCGAGCTCGAAGCCGTACTCGCGCTTGGCGTAGGCGGCGAAGTCGACCTTGTTGGCCTTCTTGACGGCGGCGAACTTCTTGACGAATTCATCGTCCTTGGCCAGCGGCTCGAGGCCCTTGAGCATCTCCAGGTCGGAGAGCCACTTGTCGGTGCCGAGGCCCTCGGTGATGAGGTCGGACAGGCGCGGGTTGGCGAGCTTGACGAAGCGACGCGGAGTCACGCCGTTGGTCACGTTGGTGAACTTGTCCGGGTAGACGTCGGAGAAGTTCTTGAGGGTGACGTCCTTCAGGAGCTGGGAGTGCAGCTCGGCCACGCCGTTGACGTGGGAGCCGCCGTAGGTGGCCAAGTAGGCCATGCGCACGGCGTCGCCAGTGTAGATGGCCATGTCCTTGATGGTGTTCTTGTCGACGCCCTTGGACTTGAGCTCGTCCTCGAACTGCGCGTTGATCTTCTCGATGATCTCAAGGTGACGCGGCAGCAGCTCGCCGATCAGGCTGGCCGGCCAGACCTCAAGGGCCTCCGGCAGCAGGGTGTGGCAGGTGTAGTTGAAGGTCTTGGTGGTGATGGACCACGCGGTATCCCAGTCGTAGCCGTACTCATCGATGAGGATGCGCATGAGCTCGGGGATGCCGATCACCGGGTGGGTGTCGTTGAGCTGGAAGACGATCTTGTTCGGGAAAGTCGTCAGATCCGGCTTGTCCTGGCCCGGGTAGAAGACGCGGATGGCGTCGTGCAGGGA
>CBCSOI010000366.1:0-1873 GCA_965141595.1 uncultured Atopobiaceae bacterium
CTCGTCGATGAAGCGCTCGTAGTGGCCGAGGTCGAGGTCGGTCTCCTTGCCGTCCTGGGTGACGAAGACCTCGCCGTGCTGGAACGGGCTCATGGTGCCCGGGTCGACGTTCAGGTACGGGTCGGCCTTCTGCATCATGACCTTGTAGCCGCGGGACTTCAGCAGTCGTCCGAGGGAGGCGGCGGTGATGCCCTTGCCCAGTGAGGAGACGACGCCGCCGGTGACGAAGACGTGCTTGGTCATATGGTTCTACCTGCACTTTCACTGAAAATGAACGGGTCCCTACGGGACCTCATTCTAATACGGGCACCCCACTCCCCCAAAGGGCGTCCCCGAGTTCATGGGATGGTAATGAGCCCAGCGCACAAGCCGCTCCTGGCCCATAATCGCTCCTGTACGCACACGAGAGGAAGGGGCCCCATGGAGACGGGCTTTGACAACGACGCCTACGTGAGGCTCCAGGCGGAGCGCATCCGCGAGCGCATCGGGCAGTTCGGCGGCAGGCTGTATCTGGAGTTCGGCGGCAAGCTCATCGACGACTACCACGCATCGCGTGTGCTGCCCGGCTTCGAGCCCGACGCCAAGCTCCAGATGCTCACGACGCTCCGCGACCAGCTCGAGGTGGTCATCGCCATCAACGCCCAGGACATCGAGAAGTCCAAGGTGCGCGGCGACCTCGGCATCACCTACGACGAGGACGCCCTGCGCCTGGCCGACTTCTTCCGCTCCCAGCAGGTCCCCGTGGCCGGCGTCGTCCTCACGCGCTACGCCGGGCAGCCCGCGGCCGACGCCTTCCGCCGGCGCCTGGCCACCCTCGGCATCCCCTGCGCCCTGCACCTCACCATCGAGGGCTACCCCCACGACATCGACCGCATCGTCTCCGACGAGGGCTTCGGCAGGAACGAGTACCTGCCGTGCTCCAAGCCCCTCGTGGTGGTGACGGCGCCGGGCCCCGGCTCCGGCAAGCTCGCCACGTGCCTCTCCCAGCTCTACCACGAGCACCGCCGAGGCGTCTCGGCCGGCTATGCCAAATACGAGACGTTCCCCGTGTGGGACCTGCCCCTCACCCACCCGGTGAACGTCGCCTACGAGGCGGCCACGGCCGACCTCGGCGACTCCAATCTCATCGACCCGTTCCACCTGGAGGCCTACGGGGAGACCTGCACCAACTACAACCGCGACGTCGAGGTGTTCCCCGTGGTCCGCGCCCTCATGGAGCGCATCGCGGGCGAGAGCCCCTACATGAGCCCCACCGACATGGGCGTCAACATGGTGGGGTCGGCCATCACCGACGACAGGGCATGCCGCGAGGCCTCCCGCCGCGAGATCGTGCGCCGCTACTTCCAGGCCGCCTGCCACGTCAAGCGCACCGGCGACGGCCAGGACGCCCAGGCGCGCCTGGAGCTCCTCATGAAGCAGGCCGGCGTCGACGCCGACCTCCTGCCGGCGAGGAGCGCCGCCCTCCTCAAGGCCGAGACCACCGGCGCGCCCGCGGGCGCCCTCGAGCTCGCGGACGGCACCGTGGTCACGGGGCGCACCTCCGAGCTCCTCGGCGCCGCGAGCTCCACGCTCCTCAACGCCTGCAAGGCGGTGGCCGGGGTGGACCCCGACACCCTCGTGATCGGGGAGGACGCCCTCGAGCCCATCTGCCGCCTCAAGACCCGCTTCCTCCACGGGCACAACCCGCGCCTGCACTCCGACGAGACGCTCATCGCCCTCTCGCAGTCGTCGGCCACCGACGAGGTGGCGGCCGCCGTGCTCGAGGGCCTCGCCGGCCTCAAGGGCTGCGACGCGTTCTTCTCGGTCATCCTCTCGGAGGCCGACGAGAGCGTGTACCGCAAGCTCGGCATCAACGTGTGCTGCGAGCCCCGCT
>CBCSOI010000367.1:0-1872 GCA_965141595.1 uncultured Atopobiaceae bacterium
CAACGTGCCCACCGCCGTGCGCGACGTCCACAACTCGCACTACGCGCGCATGTGCCCCATCGAGACCCCCGAGGGCCCCAACATCGGCCTCATCGGTACCCTCGCCCTCTACGCGCACGTCAACGACTACGGCTTCATCGAGACCCCGTACCGCCGCGTCGTGGACGGCTGTGCCACCGACGTCATCGACTGGATGACCGCCGACGAGGAGGAGGACCACATCATCGCGCCGGCCGACACCACGATCGACCCGGAGACCGGCCGCATCCTCACCGTCGACCCGCTCACCGGCGAGCTCATCGAGGCCGACCGCGTCGTGGCCCGCACCCGCGACTACGACGGCTCCTTCGGCGCCCCCGCCGAGACCCCCGTGTCCGAGATCGACTACATGGACGTCTCGCCGCGCCAGATGCTCTCCGTCGCCGCCACGCTGATCCCGTTCCTCGAGCACGACGACGCCAAGCGAACCCTCATGGGCGCCAACATGCAGCGTCAGGCCGTGCCCCTGATCCGCCCCACGGCCCCGCTCGTGGGCACCGGCATGGAGTACCGCGCCGCCCTGGACTCCGGCGAGCTCATCTGCTCCGACCGCGACGGCACCGTCGTGGAGGTCGACGCCGCCCACGTGGTCGTGGACGCCGGCGCGGACGGCCTCATGCGCTACGACCTGCCCAAGTACCAGCGCTCCAACCAGTCGACCTGCATCAACCACCGCCCCATCGTCGAGGTGGGCCAGAAGGTCGTCGCCGGCCAGCCGCTCGCCGACTCCACCTCCGTGGAGAACTCCGAGCTCGCCCTCGGCGCCAACCTCACCGTGGCCTACATGCCCTGGGAGGGCTTCAACTACGAGGACGGCATCGTCGTCTCCGAGCGCGTGGTGCAGGAGGACCTGCTGACCTCCATCAACATCTCCCGCCACGAGATCGACGCCCGCGACACCAAGCTGGGCTCCGAGGAGATCACCCGCGAGATCCCCAACCTCTCGGCAGACATGCTCGCCAACCTGGACTCCGACGGCATCATCCGCATCGGCGCCGAGGTGGGCCCCGGCGACATCCTCGTGGGCAAGGTGACCCCCAAGGGCCAGACCACGCCCACGGTCGAGGAGCGCCTGCTCCACGCCATCTTCGGCGCCAAGGCCCACGACGTGCGTGACACCTCGCTCAAGATGCCCCACGGCGCCTACGGCCGCGTGGTGGACGTCGTGCGCTTCAGCCGCGAGGCCGGCGACGACCTCGCGCCCGGAGTGAACGAGATGGTGCGCGTCTTCGTGGCCCAGCGCCGCAAGATCCAGCAGGGCGACAAGATCGCCGGCCGCCACGGCAACAAGGGCGTCGTCTGCAAGGTGCTCCCCGTCGAGGACATGCCCTACCTGGCCGACGGCACCCCCATCGACGTCCTGCTCGACCCCCTCGGCGTGCCGTCCCGTATGAACGTCGGCCAGCTGCTCGAGTGCCACATCGGCTGGTGCGCCGCCAAGGGCTGGGACACCGAGTCCGCCGACTCCGACCGCTACGTCCCCGGCCCCATGCCGGTCTCCACGCCGGTCTTCGACGGCGCCACGGGCGACGAGGTGGCCGAATGCATCCGCCGCACCAACACCAACCTGCTCAACCAGGCCCGGGAGAACTACGGCGACGCCATGATGGAGTCGTTCGTGCCGCAGCTCAACTCCTTCGGCAAGACCACGCTGTACGACGGCCGCACCGGCGAGCCCTTCCGCGACAAGATCACGGTGGGCACGAGCTACATCCTCAAGCTCGGCCACATGGTCGACGACAAGATCCACGCCCGTTCCACCGGCCCCTACAGCCTCATCACCCAGCAGCCGCTGGGCGGCAAGGCCCAGTTCGGCGGCCAGCGCTTCGGCGA
>CBCSOI010000368.1:0-1859 GCA_965141595.1 uncultured Atopobiaceae bacterium
TCACCCGCGCCATCGCCGACCAGGCCCGCACCATCCGCATCCCCGTGCACATGGTGGAGACCATCAACAAGCTCGTGCGCATCCAGCGCACGCTGCTCCAGGACCTCGGCCGCGACCCCACCCCGGAGGAGATCGGCGCCGAGATGGGCATGAGCGCGGAGCGCGTGCGCGAGATCCAGAAGATCAGCCAGGAGCCCGTCTCCCTCGAGACCCCCATCGGCGAGGAGGAGGACTCCCAGCTCGGCGACTTCATCGAGGACGCCGGCGCCGTGGCGCCCCCCGAGGCGGCCAGCGACTCCATGCTCCGCGAGCAGCTCGAGCAGGTGCTCGACGGCCTTGCGGACCGCGAGCGCAAGGTCATCAAGCTGCGCTTCGGCCTCGAGGACGGCCATCCCCGCACCCTCGAGGAGGTGGGCCGCGAGTTCGGTGTCACCAGAGAGCGCATCCGTCAGATCGAGTCCAAGACCCTGGCCAAGCTCCGCCACCCCAGCCGCTCCGGCAAGCTCAAAGACTACATGGAGGAGTAAGGCCCGGTAAAACCGCAGGTAGATAGCCTGTATGTTCGATTTGCGCCCCGAACCGCCCCGCTGTCGCCAGCGGGCGGTTCGGGGCGCCCCCTGTTACCGATCGTTTTCGTGCCCGGTTTTTCCAGATTCGCCCTTGCGCCCGCGGCGGAGTGCGCGTATATTCTTTGCTCGTGCCAAGGCGCACCCGATTCCTCGGTAGCTCAATGGTAGAGCACGCGGCTGTTAACCGCGCTGTTGTAGGTTCGAGCCCTACCCGAGGAGCCAGATTATCTCAAGGTCCCGCGAGGGGCCTTTTTTCATGCTAGGGCGTCGCGCCTCTATGGCTTGTGTGGCCCCCGGGAACCTGTGTTAGAGTCATTCTCGCGCCTAGAGGTCCATTCGGGCCTTTGAGCTGCGATTTCCTACCTTCCACGAAGGAGTAGCGTGTCAAAGCAGACCAAGGTCCCCACGGACGGCGCCAAGGCGGTCGCCACGTGGAACACGGGCATCAAACGCGACTGGTCCATCCTGTGCGAGCTGGTGAGCAAGGACTTCAAGCTCAAGTACCGCCGGAGCGTCCTCGGCGTGGCATGGTCGGTCCTGAACCCGCTGCTCATGATGATCGTCATGAGTATCGTGTTCACCCACTTCATGCGCGGCGCCAACATGCCGCCCGAGGTCTACCCTGTCTATCTCATCATCGGCAACATCACCTTCAGCCTCATGAGCGCCGCCACCAACGACGGCATGTGGTCCATCATCAACGCCGCGCCGCTGCTCAAGAAGGTGAAGATCAACCGCATCGTCTTCCCTGTGCAGAAGGTGCTGTTCTCCCTCGTCAACTTCGGCCTCTCGCTCATCGCCGTGGCCCTCGTCATGGTGTGGGCGCGGATCCCGCTCTCCTGGAACATCCTGTTCATCGTCCCGTTCCTGGTGTACATCCTGCTCTTCTGCATCGGCCTCGGGCTCTTCCTCGCCACGCTCGCCGTGTTCTTCCGCGACGTCATCCACCTCTGGTCGGTCGTCCTGACCGCGTGGACCTACCTCACGCCCATCTTCTACACCATGGACATCCTGCCGGAGACCCTCCAGCACCTCATGCGTTTCAACCCCATGTACCAGTACATCGACTACTTCAGGACCTTCCTGCTCTACCAGCAGGCCCCGAGCCTCGGGGCCAACGCGGCGTGCCTTGTCATGGCCCTCATCGCCCTGGCCGTGGGCTACCTCGTGTTCCGCAAGAACGAGCACAAGTTCATCCTGTACATCTAGGAGCAGCCTTGAACGCCACCCAAACGCCCTCCGAGGGTTTCGACCACCTGTTCGGCGACGACCACGCCGACATCGTCGCCG
>CBCSOI010000369.1:0-1858 GCA_965141595.1 uncultured Atopobiaceae bacterium
GCCAGGGCAGGACCTTCGCCGACGCCGCCTGGGACTACGGCGTGGACCCGCGCTGGTCGCCCGCCATCTCCAACACGGAGAGCTCCAAGGGCCTCCACTGCTTCAAGCCCTACAACGCCTGGGGCTGGGGCAGCTCGAGCTGGGGCAGCTGGGAGGAGGCCATCCGCGCCCACGTGGCAGGCCTCGCCCGTATCTACGGCCCCACCATCTCCATGGAGGCCGCCCGCAAGTACTGCCCGCCCAACGCGGACCACTGGTACAGCGCCACCCTGGCCGAGATGGAGCGCATCTAGCGCCCGACGGGCCCCGCAGGCCCCGCCCCCGGCACCCGCCCCACCGGCATCGGAGGCCGGCACCCCCACCGGGTGCCGGCCTTTTCCTTGCCTCGGGGCACGCGGGACATGTCCCCCTGTTTCTCCGCGGCTGTGCAGGGAGTACAATCGCTCCTTGCGTAACCTGACCGAAACCGAAGGGGGACCCGTGGCCCGAGACACCCAGCCCGCACTCGCAGAGAACGGCGACGAGGTCCGGGCCGTGCCTGGCGAGCCCCTCGGAGAGACGGGCCCGGACGCGCCCTCCCCGCGCTCCATCGCGGCCACGGGCGTGGCCTGCACCCTCGTGGGCGGCATGCTCTGGGGCCTCTCGGGCACCTGCTCCAAGATCCTCATGGGTACCTGGGGCATCGAGCCCCTCTGGCTCGTCTGCGTGCGCCAGGTGCTGGCCGGGGTGCTGCTCCTTGCCATGGCCCTCGTGCGCAACCCCCGCGTGGTGGGCGACCTCGCGCGCCGGCGCCGCGATGTGCTGCAGCTCCTGGCCTCGGCCTTCCTGGGGATGTTCCTCAACTCCTGCTGCTACCTCTACGCCGTGGACCTCACCGACTCCGGCACGGCCACCATCCTGCAGTCGCTCTCCATCCCCATGGTGCTGGTCTACGTGTGCCTGCGCACCCGCCGAGCGCCGCGCCGACGGGAGCTCGCCGGCCTGGTGCTCGCCCTGGCCGGCGTGTACCTCGTGGCCACCCACGGCGACCTCGGCGCCCTGCACATCTCGCCCGCGGGCCTGGTGTTCGGCCTCGGGTGCGCCACGGGCGCGGCCGTCGTGGCCGTGCTGTCCCGCCGCCTCCTGGCCGAGTACGGCTCCATGGCCATCGTGGGCATGGAGATGGTGCTCGTGGGCGGCTCGCTCTGCGTCGTCGTGCGGCCCTGGGAGAGCGTGCCCGCCTTCGACGCGGGCGGCTGGGGCCTCCTCGCCTTCACCGTGGTGGCCGGCACCGTCCTCGCCTACGGCCTGTTCTTCCAGGGCGTCAAGAACCTCGGCGCCTACAAGGCCAACCTCCTCGGCACCATCGAGCCCGTCACGGCCACCGTGGCGAGCGTGCTGCTCACGGGCACGGCCTTCGCCCCGGCGGAGCTCCTGGGCTTCGCGGCCATCCTCGTCATGGTGTTCCTCACCAGCTGAACAGACACATCACCGGGCTCCCCCTCGCCCGGCGGCCACCCCGTAGGGATATAGTCTCTTGGATACCGCGAACCCCGAGGAGGACCCATGGACCCCAAGACCGCCCCCGTAGCCCACGCAGACGAGCTCGCCCCGGGCGAGGTGCACGCCGGCTTCGTGGTGGAGGGCGCCGAGGAGGTGCCCGAGGTCGACGGCTGGGCCTACGTCCTCACCCACCGCGCCACCGGGGCCCGGCTCCTGTGGCTCGCCAACGCGGACGAGAACCGCGCCTTCTCCATCGCCTTCAAGACGCCACCGGCGGACGACACGGGCGTCTTCCACATCCTCGAGCACTCCGTGCTCGACGGGTCGGCCAAGTACCCGGTGAAGGAGCCCTTCGTCAACCTGCTCAAGAGCTCCA
>CBCSOI010000370.1:0-1852 GCA_965141595.1 uncultured Atopobiaceae bacterium
GGAGACGTCCGGCATCGTGCGGGCCGTGGCCACCCGGAGCCGGGCGGTGCCGGAGCCGCCCTCGGGCACGTCGGCCGAGACGACGATGCCGGCGGAGGCGTCCTTGGTGGCCACGTCCTCGCGCTCCACGTCGTAACCGAGGGCCTTGAGCTCCTTCTCGGCTCGCTCGTAGCGCCAGCCCACGACGTCGGGCACCCGGCTGAGGGTCCCCTGCGCCCACCGCACCATCCAGACGACGCCTACACAGAACACGGCGACGATCGCGACGGCGAGGGCGAGCTGGACCCGGTGGCGGCCGCGGTCCTTGGTGCTTCCCTTCCCGATGCCCGTGAGGCCCTCGACGGAGCGGCGGGAGGCGCCGGCGTCCCTGGACCCCGAGACGAGGGCCGGGTCGCGAAGGTTGGCCCCGCAGTCGGGGCAGCGCGCGGGGAGAAGGTCGCTTCCAAGGTCCTTACCGCATTGGGGGCACTTCATGGGGGACCTCCTGACGGCCCCTCCCCGGGCCCATGGCCCCGGGGGCGGCCGGTGTTCGCCGTTTTCTTTCAGCCAATATATCGAATTTGCACGATTCCGGGAAATCCCGGGTGCGCGGGGCCCTCAGAGGGCACGAAAAAGGGCCCGTCCGGATGGGACGGGCCCCTGCGGGCTACTTGGCGACGACGTTCACCAGCTTGCCGGGGACGACGACCACCTTGACGACGCCCTTGCCCTCCAGCTGGGGGGCGACCGCCTCGAGCGCCGCACGCTCGAGCTCCTCGCGGGGCGCGTCGGGGGCAACCTGGATGCGGGCGCGGATCTTGCCGAGCACCTGGACGACGATCTCGACGGTGTCCTCGCGGGTGAGGTCCTCGTCGAACACGGGCCACGGCTCGTCGTACATGGAGCCCTCCATGCCGAGGGCCTCGGTCGCGAGCTCGTCGGCCCAGTGGGGGCAGACGGGCGAGAGCATGGCCACGAGGTCGTGGGCGTAGCGAGCCATGAGGGCGCCGTCGCGGCTGCCGGGCTCCGTTGCGGCGAGGTAGGCGTTGCCGGCGTTCACGAGCTCCATGAGCGCCGAGATGGCGGTGTTGTACTGCCTGCGCTCGTAGTCGTCGGTGCACTTGATGCCCAGGCGGTGTATGGCGCGCAGGAGCTTCCTGCCCTCGTCGTCGAGCGCGTCCATGGAGGGCTCGGCGCCCGGCGTCGCGGGGCGGGATGCCTCCCACACGCTCTTCCACGCACGCTTGAGGAAGCGGTTGCATCCTGCCACGGCCTGGGGGTCCCAGTCGAAGTCCTTCTCCGGCGGGGCGATGAACAGGATGGCGAGGCGCATGGTGTCGGCGCCGTAGGGCCCGATGACGCTCGCGGGCGCCACGACGTTGCCCTTGGACTTCGACATGACCTCGCCGTTCTCGTCCTTGACCATGCCCTGGCAGAGCAGGTCGGTGAAGGGCTCGTCGCACGAGACCATGCCGAGGTCGCGCATGACCTTGGTCCAGAAGCGCGAGTAGAGCAGGTGCAGGATGGCGTGCTCGATGCCGCCGATGTAGTTGTCCACAGGCATCCAGCGGTCGGCCGCCGCGCGGCCCACGGGCTCGTGCTCGTTGTGCGGGTCGCAGTAGCGCAGGTAGTACCAGCTGGAGTCCGTGAAGGTGTCCATGGTGTCGGTCTCGCGGCGGGCCGGGGCGCCGCACACGGGGCACGTGGTCTCGTAGAACTCGGGGCACTCTGCCAAGGTCTCCCCCGCCGCGAGGTCGAGGCCCTCGGGCAGCGTCACGGGCAGCTGGTCCTCCGGCACGGGCACGATGCCGCAGTGCTCGCAGTGGACGGCCGGGATGGGGTTGCCCCAGTAGCGCTGGCGGCTGATGAGCCA
>CBCSOI010000371.1:0-1842 GCA_965141595.1 uncultured Atopobiaceae bacterium
GAGGGCACGTCGGTGGTGAGTCGCCTGACGTTGGGGGTGGACCGATGGGAGGGGCTCTGTGGCTGAGCGAGACGGGCGTGGGGCCCTTGCCGAGGAGCGCGGGCAGTCGACGGTGGAGTACGCCCTCGTGCTCGGGGCGTTCCTGGCCATGGCGGTGGCCCTCGCCGCGCTCTGGCGCTTCCTCGGGCAGGGGGCTGGGGCGGACATCGCCGCCAGGGCGGCGTCCCACGGCCTGGGGGCGGGCACGGTGGCGGCGCTGCAGGACGTCCTGCTCTACTGAGCGGGGCGCCGTGAGGGCGCGCGCCCTCGCCGAGGAGCGCGGCCAGTCCACGGTGGAGGCGGCCGTGACGCTGCCCTGCGTCCTGTTCTGCGTGGCGCTGCTCGCCCAGCCCCTCTGCATCCTGTACACCCGCTCGGTCATGGTCTCGGCCGCCTGCGAGGGGGCACGCCTCCTCGCCACGGCCCCGTCCTCGTCGGAGGACGACGTCCGGGCCTTCGTGCTGCGGCGCCTGGCGGCGGTGCCGGCCGTCGGGATCTTCCACGAGGGCGAGTGGGAGGTGGGGCTCTCCGGTGCGCGCACGGCCGAGGCGGCGGTGCGTGTCGAGGGGGCGTTGGCGCCGCTGCCGCTGTTCGGTCCCGTGGTGCAGGCACTCACGGGGGAGCGCCTCCTCACGGTCTCCGTGGAGGCGCGCGAGAGGGTCCGTCCTTCGTGGTTGGGGGGTTCCTATGCGGATTGGGTCTCGATCTGGTCGTGAGGGAGGCCTGCGCTGGGGGATAGCGGCCTTCGTGGATGACGAAGGGGGCCACACCTCGGTCGCCGTCGCGTGCGCCCTGCTCGTGAGCCTGGCCCTCGTCTTCTCGCTGGCGCAGGTGCAGTGGATCGCGGCCCGGTCCGCCGACGTGCAGGCCGTGGCCGACGCCTGCGCGCTGTCCGGCGCACGGGCCGTGCGGGCCTTCTCCACGGTGGCCCAGGTGGTGGACGCGACCGTGCTCTCCCTAGGCGTCTGCGGCCTCACGGTGCTGGGCGCCGGCATCGTCACCGGCCTCGTCCCGGGCATGGGGGCGGCCGGCGTCTCCATCGCGGACGCCGGGCGCTCCATCCTCCAGGGGCGCAGGGAGCTTGCGGCGTCGGCGTCCGAGGGGCTCAAGGCCCTCGAGGCCGCCCTGCCTGCCGCCGTGGCCTCCAACGGCTGGGCCACCGTGGAGGCCAACGGTGCCGGGTCGGTGCGTTACGTGGGTGTGGCATTGGCGTTCCCCGCGGAGTCCCGCTCCGTGTGGACGCAGGCCGGGGATGTGGACGACGCCGCGCTGGCCGGGGCCGCGGACGACGCCGCGGGGCTCTCGGACGAGGCCGCCGAGCGGCGCCGTGAGGCCGATGCCGCCCTGGAGGCCGGCTGGCGGGCGGACTGTGTGGACGCCCCGTCGTGCCTCTGGGGGAGGGCCTCCTCGCTCGCGGGGCTGCCGGCAGGCGAGAACCCACGCCACCTCCATGTGGAGGGGTGGAACTTCGGGGTCCCGCTGCTCCGGGCGCGGGCCTACTACGCGGCCCGCCTCGCCGCGGAGGCGCCCGACGGCGACGGTGCGGCCGCCCGGGCCGACTCCGCCCGGCGCCGTGCCTACTACGCCTACGCGCTGGCGGAGGTCCGGTCCGGCGAATACCGCGAGAACACCGACGGCACGGTCACGGTGCGGCTTCCCCGCCTCGCCCATGACGCGGCGACCACCCGGTCGAGCGACCTGTTCGACACCGTCTGCTGGCCCTGCACGTCTGAGGGTGGCTCGCTGCGGATCCATGCCTTCGACGGGTGCCCCGGCGCCCGGGGGCAGCGCATGGACGACGCG
>CBCSOI010000372.1:0-1842 GCA_965141595.1 uncultured Atopobiaceae bacterium
GTACGTGCGCCCGCTCATCCAGGGCGAGGCCGCCCCCACCTTCGTGGAGGGCCTTCCCTGGCACCTGTGGCTGCCCGAGGAGGACGTGTGAGGGGTCCGCTGAGGGCCGCGGCCGCCGTGGCCATGGGTGCCGCCGCCGCCGTGGCCGCCGCTGCCGCCGCGACCGTGCTGGGACGGAGGGACGACCGCTTCGTGCCCACGATGTTCGGCGTGGCTCACCTGTTCACCACGGAGGGCCCCGACGGCAGGCCGTTGCGCGTGCTGTCGCTGGGCGGCGGCTGGCAGACGGTCATGTACCTCGACGACCCCGACGAGCCCGCGGCCGCCTACGCCCGGGGCTTCGACCTGGTGCTGGACGGCGACGTGGGCGGGGCCGGCGACAAGGGGGACGGAGACGCAAGGTCGGTCCTCGTCATCGGCGGCGCGGGCTGCGCGTGGCCGCGGCACGCCGTGGCCGTGGACGACACCGTCCGGGTGACTGTGGTGGAGGTCGACCCCGCCGTGGTGGGCATCGCCCGCCGGGAGTTCCACCTGGACGACGCCGTGGGGCGGGCCGGATCCACCCCGACCGGGGAGCCCCGCCTGAGGGTGGTCACCGACGACGGCCTGCGGTTCCTCGCCCGGCGGGCCGTGGAGGGCGGTGGTCCCTTCGACGCCGTGATCAACGACGCCTACGCCGGCACGGACGCCCCCGAGGCGCTCCTCTCGCCCGTGGGCCTCTCGCTGGCCAAGGACGCCCTGGCCCCCGGTGGCCTCTACGTGGTGAACGTGGTCTGCTCCCCCACCGACCCGGCGCCGGTGCTCGCCGCGCGGGACGCCCTGCTCGGCACCTTCGCCCACGTGTGGGACGTGCCGTGCCCAGACCCCCTCGCCGAGGAGGAGAACCACCTGCTGGTGGCGTGCGACACGGAGCGGGAGGTTCCGGGCGCCTACCCACTCTGAGGGACCGCGGGGGCTTCGCGACCCGGAGTCCGGGGCTTGCGTCGCGGGGGCCGGGATGGCCGAGGAGCGCTCGTCGGGGGCTGGAACCTTGCGAGCGGCGCGAGTCTTGTCCCAATGGTCGGACACTTTTGTCCCACTTTGGGGCCGTCACTTTGGTCGGGCACTTTGGCCGTCACACGGCGGCCGATACCCGCAAAACGTTCTGTGGGCACTTCTCCGCCCGTAGAACGTTTTACGGGTGCCGATGAGGCCGCCCCTCCGCCCGCAAAACGTTCCGCGGGCGGTTTCCCACCCGTAGAAGCTTCTGCGGGTGGTCCCACCCTCCCGGCAGCCGGCAGAGGGGCGGCGGGTCCGGGCATCCCTGCCGCGCCCGTGCCACCGTGACGTGGGCCGGGCGGCACGACCCCATGTGACAGCAGAAGTGCCCGACCGATGTGACAGCAAAAGTGTCCGGGTGAAGTGGCAGCGGTTCAACTGATGATGATGGGACAAAAGTGTCCGGGTGGTGGGACAGGTGGTGGGACAGGGGCGGTCAGTCGAAGACCGCCACGTAGCGGGCACCCTCCTCCCCCACCGGGACCGTCATGAGCCGGTCCTCGCTCACGCGGCGCCCGGGCGTGCCGTCGCCGGCGTCCTCGTGCCAGCCGCGGAACCGGTGGCCCCGCACCTCGTAGGCGCGGAGCAGGGCGTGGTCGCCGGGCATGAGGCCGCGGTCCCCCACGGCGTCGCCGCCGTCGGGTCGGGTCGGGTACGGGACGGCGTCCACGGCGAGCGTGGGCGGGAAGTCGCCCCTCTCGGCAAAGCGGGCCCAGGCCTCCTCCACGCGCCCCCGGGGCAGGCGTCCCACGAGGTCGGCGCCGTCGAGCACCATGGAGTGCCCCGCCGCCAGCGACCCGGCCG
>CBCSOI010000373.1:0-1833 GCA_965141595.1 uncultured Atopobiaceae bacterium
GGTCCTCGGGGCGTTCCCCAACTCCTGCGCGGTGGCCGACGCCAAACCCGCCATCCTCGAGCGTGCTCGCTGGGTGGTGGGCCCCTGCGGCGAGGACGGGGTCGCCCGCGCGCTGGAGGAGCTGGTCTCCACCCCGGGGGCCGTCCCGCGCTAGGCCCGCGCCAAGGCGGGTAGGGTCCCTGCGACGAGAGCCGGCGACAGGAGGACCCATGGACGACAGGCATATCGGGGAAGGTCCTGACGGGGGAGCCGCCACGCCGCGGTGGCGGCGCTGGCTGCCCGTGGCCGCCGTGGTCGCGGTGGCCGCCGTGCTCGCGGTGGCGTTCGACCTCGACGTCTTCTCGCCCCTCGGGTCCCTGGGCGACGCCGCGTCGGCCGACGGCGGGTCCGGGGCGGCGGAGGCCTCCGACGGCGGGTCCATCCCCGAGCCCTCCGAGACGCTCTCGTCCCTCTCCGCGGGCGGGGTCACGGTGCAGGTCCCTGACAACTGGGTGGAGGTCGACGTCGCGGGCGTCAAGGGGGCGTCCCCCACGTCGGGCGGCGACGTCGCCCGCGTGACCGCGGACACCGCCGACACGAGCGCCATGAGCTCCGTGCCGTCCGTCTCCTCGGCCGACGACATGGAGGCGCTCGCCCGCACCGTCTCGTCGGCCCAGGGCGGCTCCGCCGACGCCGACTTCGCCGTCGAGCGGGGCGCGGACGGCCTGTGGCGCGCCACGCTCCCCCTGCGGGAGGGCGACATGCAGGGCACGGAGCTTCTGCTGGCCGACGGCGGCACGGTCCACGTCGTCGAGGGCATCTGGTCCCCCGACGCGCCTGCGGCCGTCGTCGACGCCGTCAAGGCCGCCGTGGCGTCCGCCGCCGCGGGGTCGTAGCCCCGTTTTTGGCTAAGCTGAGACCGTGGAGGCTGCCGGCTCCGCGCGGGCGGACCCGCCGCGGGGGTAGGTAAGGACCTGCAAGGCGTCCGCCGCACCCGGTCGGGGCGCCCATCGTCTACAAGGAGGGACAATGCCCAGAGAGTTCGTTGAGATCGACCCCAAGGACCTGCAGTTCAACCCGTTCGAGATGATCGGCGACGACTGGATGCTGGTCACCGCGGGCAACGACTCCGCCTTCAACACCATGACTGCGTCGTGGGGCGAGCTCGGTGTCCTGTGGGACCGTCCCGTCGCCACGTGCTTCATCCGCCCGCAGCGCTACACCAAGGAGTTCGTGGACGCGTCCGACGACTTCACGCTGAGCTTCTTCGGCGAGGAGCAGCGCGACGCCCTCAAGATCTGCGGCTCTACGAGCGGCCGCGACACCGACAAGGTCCTCGACGCCGGCCTGTCCCCCATGCAGGTGGACGGCAGCATGGCCTTCGAGGAGGCCCAGCTCATCATCGTCTGCCACAAGCTCTACGCCCAGCAGCTCGACAAGGCCTGCTTCACGGCGCCCAGGGTCTACGAGGACAACTACCCCGACGACGACCTCCACACCCTGTACGTGGGCTCCATCGAGCACATGTACCTGGCCGCCGACATGTTCGACGACGAGGGGGACGAGGGCTGCGGCTGCGGTCACGACCACGGTGACGACGACGGCTGCTGCCACGGCCACGGACATGACCACGACCACGGCGACGGCTGCTGCCACGGGCACGGCCACGGTCACGGCGAGGGCTGCTGCCACCACGACCACGAGTAGGAACGCCCCGAGGCGGCAAGGGGAGAGGGGCCGCGCCCCGCGGGGCGCGGCCCCCCGCAAGTGGCGGGCGTGTGGGTGAGGACCCCCGCCCCCCGTCGCACCGGCGCGTCGGGGCCGCGGGCGCCCGCACCGCGAACTACCACAAAG
>CBCSOI010000374.1:0-1826 GCA_965141595.1 uncultured Atopobiaceae bacterium
AGGACACCGGCTTCTTCTCCATCTCCGAGCAGGACATCGTCGAGGCCGAGAAGAAGGAGAGCAAGGTGCGCCGCAAGAAGAAGCGCACCGGCGTGAAGGTGCTCGTCTGCGTCATCGTGGTGCTCGTGGTGGCTGCCGCCGCCCTCGGCTTCGCCTACTGGCGCGGCTACGGCTGGCCCACCCAGGAGGACGTCGTGGCCGACCTCTTCTACGCCAAGACCGACGGCACCGACACCTCCGCCTACATCGCCCCCTCGGTGTCCGATGAGCAGCGCAAGGCCATCGAGGCCATCCTCCCGTCCGGCGCCACGGTCACGGTCGACGGCGTCGACCGCTCGGCCGACTCCTCCACGGTGAGCTGCACCGCGGCCCGTCCCGAGGGCGGCAGCCAGGCCTACACCGTCACGCTCGCCCGCGAGGGCATCGGCTGGAAGGTGACCGACGTCCAGCTGGCCTTCGACTCCTCCTCCAACGCCGGCAGCGGCACGTCGTCCACCTCGGGCACCGTGACGTCCGATGCCGCCGGTGCCGACGCGTCGTCCCCCACCTCGACCGACGGCACCCCCGTCACCGAGCCATCCTCAGCCCAGTAAGCCCGTGAGCCCGCGGGGCCGCGCCCCGCATGCCCGACCTTTGACCCGCGCCCGAAAGGGCCCTCCCGAAAGAATGGTGCCATGTCGCTCTTCGACAACCTTTTCGGCGAATACGGCGGCGACCTCGCCATCGACCTCGGAACGGCCAACACCCTGGTGGCCGTCCGCGGCGAGGGCATCGTCCTCAACGAGCCTTCCGTGGTGGCCATCGACCGCAACGAGGAGCGCGTCCTCGCCGTGGGCGTCGACGCCAAGCGCATGGTGGGCCGCACCCCCGGCTCAATCACGGCCATCAGGCCCCTCAAGGACGGCGTCATCGCGGACTTCGACGTCACCGAGGTCATGCTGCGCTACTTCATCGAGAAGGCACGGGAGCGCCGCTACCCCTGGTCGCCTCGCCCCCGCGTGGTCGTGTGCGTGCCCTCGGGCGTCACCTCGGTGGAGAAGCGCGCCGTCTTCGAGGCCACCATCCAGGCGGGCGCCCGCCAGGCCTACCTCATCGAGGAGCCCATGGCCGCTGCCATCGGCGCCGACCTCCCCATCGAGGACCCCACGGGCTCCATGGTCGTGGACATCGGCGGCGGCACCACCGAGGTGGCCGTCATCGCCATGGGCGGCATCGTCGTCTCGCAGTCCATCCGCACCGCCGGCGACGAGTTCGACCAGACCATCCTCGAGCACGTGCGCAACGCCTACAACCTGTCCATCGGCGAGCGGACGGCGGAGGACATCAAGATCAAGGTGGGGTCCGCCGCCCCGCTCAAGGAGGAGCTCGACGTCGAGGTCAACGGCCGCGACGTCATGAACGGCCTGCCCAAGACGGTCCGTATCGAGTCGGAGGAGATCCGCCGGGCGCTCAACCGCCCCCTCGACGAGGTCACGAAGGCGGTCAAGGACGCCCTCGACGTCACCCCGCCCGACCTTGCGAGCGACCTCATGTACTACGGCATCATGCTCACGGGCGGCGGCGGCATGCTCCGCGGCCTCGACCAGCGCCTGCGCGAGGAGACCGGCGTGCCCGTGAACGTGAGCCCCACGGCCCTCGAGAACGTGGTCAACGGCTGTGCCAAGGTCCTCGAGGCCAACGCGCTGTCCGGCGGCTTCGTCCAGACCTCGGGCCAGTAGGCGGTCGTCGTGCCGTCTCCCTCCATGGGGGCCCCGGGCCTCAAGCGGGGCCCCTCGTCCCGCGTCCGGGTGCTCGTCCTGCTGCTCGCCGTCTCGGCGGTCATGTTC
>CBCSOI010000375.1:0-1826 GCA_965141595.1 uncultured Atopobiaceae bacterium
GGCGTCCCAGGCCGAGAGCTTGTTCTCGGTCTTCCACGTCTGGAAGAACCAGCCCGAGGCGTCGCGGAACGCCTGGATCTGGGCCGCGGCGTAGACGCGCTCCATGGCCTTGAGGCCCTCGGGCGTGGGGGTGCCGGCGCCCACGGGCAGGGAGCTGGACCACTCCCCCACCACCACGGGCAGGCCGCTGCGGCGGGCACGGGCGACGGCGTCGGAGGAGCGCTCCACCAGGCGGCGCGTGCCGGAGGGACCGGAAGCGTCCACGACGTCGTTGTAATGGTAGAGGTGCAGGTCGAGCCACACGTTCCGGTAGCGCGACTGGGCCATGAAGAGGTTCCACATGTCGGGGCGGCCAGCGCAGGAGAACACCACCACGGGATGGTCGCCGGCGCGGTCGCGCACGGCCTCGTAGCAGTCGCGGTAAAAGTTGCGGAGCATGTGCATGGGCACGCCGGGCGTGACCGAGAGGCCGCGGCGGCGCTGGGCCACGGGCTCGTCGAGGGGCTCGATGCCGATGAGGCAGTCGCGCTCGGCGTAGCGCTCGGCGAGACGGGCCACGACCTCGATGACCGGGTCGCGGAGGGTCGAACCCATGGCGATGACGCTGCTCAGGGCCTCGGGGTCGTCGTCCCCGCCGGGCATGGCGGCGAGCACGAGCAGCACCTGCAGGCCCGCGGCCTCGGCCCAGGTGAAGGCGCGGTCCACGTACTCGATGCAGCCCTCGTCCACGCCGGGCATGGGGCCGTCCTTGCCGAAGACCGTCCAAGGCACGGGGATGCGCACGGCGTTGTAGCCGCGGTCGGCGATCTGGCGGAAGTCGTGCTCGCCGATGAAGGTGGAGCGGTGGCCGGCCACGACCTCCACGTAGCGGTCGTGCCCGAGGGCGGCCTCGAGGCCCTTCTCGTCGAAGGCCCCCGACGAGGCGAACAGGGACGGGGTTACCCAAGGCTCGAGCACCAGCCAACCGGCGAGGTTGACCCCGTGCAGCATCGCGTGATCCACCGGCAGATCCTCCTTGCAGGGCGCGTACGTCGACGTTCTCCACGCTATCATTCCCAGGCCGGGAAAGACCTTTCAATCGCGTCAGGATGGAAGAGGCGCCGTGATGGGAGAGCGCGTGGGGGCGACACGGTGCTTTCGGTTTGACAGGGTCACCCAGGGGACTAAGATGGGAGCACGTGGCGGACGCGCCCATTGTGGAAGGTGGGCGTCACCCGTTTTGGTTTGGTCGGACCGCTAGACCCCAGGGCCTAGCGGTCCTGCTTTTTGGACGAGCGACCGCCATCGTTCAGGTCACGGTGAAGAGCGACCAGGGCCCGAGCGATGCCGAGCAACGCAAGAACGATGTTGAGAGTGACCAACACCAGGTCGAGGTTCTCAGCCATAGGCACCACCTCCTCTCTTGAGGGGTGACGCCCAAAGGACGGCCCGCCACGCGTGGAAAAAAGATTAACAGAGCGTAGTTACCCCGACGGGTTCGGGAATCTCCCCTTGTGGTTCGGGAGCTCTGTTGTTACCTCAGTCTTCCTTCAGGACAAACGATGTCTTCACCACAGTGAAGACCTCCGCCCTCGATGCCCTTTCTCTTCATTGCGGTGAAAAGAAGCAGCGACAAAACGGCGGAGCAGGCAAACGGCGCCGGCAAGATGGCATCTCCCGACCGTTGAGGAAAGAAAAGCGGGCAGCCGGTTTGACCGACTGCCCGCGAATGTATGGTGGCGGGGAAGGGAGTCGAACCCCTGACACGCGGATTTTCAGTCCGCTGCTCTACCAACTGAGCTACCCAGCCAGAAGCGCCTCAAGCGCCCGATTACTATAACACGTCA
>CBCSOI010000376.1:0-1826 GCA_965141595.1 uncultured Atopobiaceae bacterium
GACTCGGCACCATGGGCCAGAAGGCCGCCCGCATGGAGCTCCTCGCCCCCGCGGTGGTCTCCGAGGCGGGCGGCACCGAGGAGCAGCAGGCCCACGCCCGCCGCGCCGCGCACCTCGCCAAGGCCGACCTCGTCACCCAGGCCGTCGTGGAGTTCACGAGCCAGCAGGGCGTCATGGGCGGCTACTACGCCCAAGCGGCCGGCGAGCCCGACGAGGTCTCCCGCGCCGTCGCCCAGCACTACCGCCCCCGCTTCGCCGGCGACGCGCTCCCCGAGGGACTCGTCGCGAGCGCCGTGGCCGTGGCCGACAAGCTCGACACCATCTGCGGCATGTTCGCCATCGACGAGCCCCCTACCGGCTCCTCGGACCCCTTCGCCCAGCGCCGCAGCGCTATCGGCGTCATCCACATGCTCGAGGGCATGCCCCAGGCGAGCCTCTCCGACCTCGTGGACGCCTCGCTCGACGCCTATGCGGACCAGGGCCTGGAGTTCGACCACGCCGAGGTCGCGGAGCGCGTGAGGGGCTTCTTCCTCGGGCGCCTCGCCACCATGGCCAAGGACGAGGGCATCGGCCCCGACACCGTGGCCGCCGTCTCCGCGGCCTCCGTAGTGGACCCCGCCGAGTTCTTCCAGCGCGCCCGGGCCCTCGAGCGTGCCCAGAGCGACGACCCCGAGCTCTTTGAGGATCTCGCCTCCGCCTACGCCCGCGCCGCCAACCTGGCCGACGCCGAGCTGGGCTGCGACGTCGACGAGGAGGGCCTGGGCGCCGCGGAGCGGCGCCTGCTCGACGCCTGCGTGGCGGGGGAGTCCGCCGTCTCCTCGGCCCTGGCCGCCGGTGACTACGAGGGCGCCCTGGCCGCGCTCGGCGCCCTCCGCGGACCCATCGACGGCTTCTTCGACGAGGTCATGGTCATGGACGACGACCCCGACGTGCGCGCCAACCGCCTGCGCCTCCTCAACCGCTTCGCCGGCGTCTTCTCCGACGTCGCGGACTTCGGCGCCTTGGAGCGCCGCCGCTAGGGGCCCCTTCCGGACCGCTAGGCCGCCGTTTAGGCAACGATTCCCAAAGGCCGCCTGCTCCCGTGCGTTGCAGGCGGCCTTTGGTTACTTGTAAAATTGCCAAGGCCCGTCAACGACAGACCCTTCGCAAGGAGGTCCCTTGGCAAAGTACAGTTTCGAAGGGGAGGCCATCGACTACGCGCCCGACTGCGCGGTCATCCACGTCATCTCCGACTCCCTTGGGGAGACGGCTTCGAGCGTGGTCACCGCCGCCGCGGCCCAGTTCCCCTTGGGCTCGGTGCGCATCCGGCGCCTTCCCAAACTCCAGGCGCTCAGGCAGGTGAGGGAGTACTTCGACTCCCTCGACCCGGTGAGCGCGGAGCATCCCAGCGCCGTGTTCCACACCATCGTCGACCCCGACCTCCGTCGTGAGGTGCGCCGTGAGCTCGACGAGCGCGAGATCCCGTCGGTCGACCTGCTCGGCCCGGGCATCGCCATCCTCTCGTCGCTCACCGGCAAGGACCCCGCGGGCATCCCCGGCATCAACCACGAGGCCGAGGACCGCTACTTCCGCCGCATCGACGCCATGGAGTTCTTCGTCGAGCACGACGACGGACGCAACCCGCAGGACCTGCCGAAGGCCGACATCGTGCTCATCGGCGTCTCCCGCACCTCCAAGACGCCGCTGTCCATGTACCTCGCGTTCATGGGCTACAAGGTGGCCAACGTGCCGCTGGCCCTCGGCGTCGAGCCCCCCATCGAGCTCGAGGACGTCGACCCGGCCCGCATCTTCGGGCTCATGTCCACCACAGACACCCTGGTCTCCAT
>CBCSOI010000377.1:0-1823 GCA_965141595.1 uncultured Atopobiaceae bacterium
CGTCTGCATCGACGTCGACGACGTCTCGGTGGTCTTCAACATGGCCTCCGAGCAGCTCAACTCCCTGAAGGAGTACTTCATCTCCCTCGTCCGCCGCGAACTGTTCTTCAAGGAGTTCCGCGCCCTCAACCACATCAGCTTCCAGGTGCGCAAGGGCGAGGCCTTCGGCCTCGTGGGAACCAACGGATCGGGCAAGTCCACCATGCTCAAGGTCATCGCCGGCGTCCTCGAGGCCAGTGAGGGTCGCGTGGCCGTGACGGGCTCCATCGCCCCGCTCATCGAGCTCGGCGCGGGCTTCGACATGGACCTCACGGCCCGTGAGAACATCTACCTCAACGGCGCGCTCCTCGGCTACACCCGCGAGTTCATCGACTCCCACCTCGACGAGATCATCGACTTCGCCGAGCTCCGCGACTTCATGGACATGCCGCTCAAGAACTACTCCAGCGGCATGGTGGCCCGCATCGCCTTCGCCATCGCCACGATCACGGAGCCCGACATCCTCATCGTCGACGAGACCCTCTCCGTGGGCGACTTCCTCTTCCAGCAGAAATGCGAGCGACGCATCCAGGAGCTCGTGGAGTCCAACAACGTCACCGTGCTCCTCGTGAGCCACTCCATCGAGCTCGTCGAGCGCATCTGTGACCGCGTCTGCTGGATCGAGAAGGGCCAGCAGCGCATGATCGGCCCGTGCCAGGAGGTCTGCGACGCCTACAAGGCCCTCGGGAGCTCCTGATGCAGGCGGCGGGGGAGAGGCCCCTCTTCTCGCTCGTCATGTGCCTGTACGGCGTCGAGGACACCGTTGGCCGTGCCGTGACGGCGATGCTCGCCCAGTCGTTCGACGACTTCGAGCTCGTCCTCGTCGACGACGCGTCGCCCGACGGGTCCCTCGAGGCGGCCCTGGGTGCGGCGGGGGACGACCCCCGCGTGCGTGTTGTTCGCCACGGGGAGAACCGGGGGCTCTCCGGCGCCCGAAACACCGGTCTCGAGGCCGCCCGGGGGCGCTACGTCGCCTTCCCCGACCCCGACGACACCGTGGGGCGCGACTTCCTCTCCGCCGCCGCGGACGCCGTGGCCGCGTTCGACCCCGACATCGTCGTCGAGGGGGTCACCGAGGTCTACGAGCGTGCCGACGGCACCGTCGAGCGGGAGCGGGCCATCGTGCCCGACGAGGCCCGCCTCGAGGGCCCCGCCGTGGCACGCGCCGTGCTCCCCCTCGAGGTCAAGACCCTCGTCGGCTACGTCAACTGCAAGTTCTTCCGCTTGGGGCTCGTGGGCGATCTCCGCTTCGAGGAAGGCACGAGCCTCTCGGAGGACTTCTTCTTCTCGATCGAGATGTTCGAGCGGGCCCGCCGTGTGGCCGTGGTCCCGTGCGCCGCGTACCGTTACTTCAAGCGGCCGAGCGGCTCGCTCACGTCGCGCTGGGACGACACCTACTACGACATCCATCGCCGCCGTGTGGCCAGGCTCTACCGCTACCTCTGCGACCACGGCCTTGACGGCACGGAGACCCGCCGTCTCGTAGGCGTCCTGTACGGACGCTACATCGTGTCCGCGCTCATGCGCTCCTGCGACCCACGCTCGAGCCTCGACGCCGCGGGGCGCAGGGAGTGGGTGTCGGGGGTCTTCTCCGACCCGCTGTTCGACCGTCTCGTGACCGTGGCCTACTCCGACGAGAGCGCGGCCACCAACGCGGCGCTCTCGGTGCTCCGCACCCGGGACGTCGGCCTGGCCCTCGCCCTCGGGCGCGCCGTGGGCGTGGCGAGGGGCGCGGCCTCTGGCGTCTTCGGCCGGATCCAGCAGAAGCGGTAGGGAGGGGCGTC
>CBCSOI010000378.1:0-1821 GCA_965141595.1 uncultured Atopobiaceae bacterium
CCTCATCCGTGTTCAGGCGGGCGAAATCCGCCCCTGACCGCGTTCAGGTGGGGAGAGGGTCGCCCCCAGACGCGTTCAGGTGCCGAGCTCCGTCCGAGCTCCGTCCCAGCTTCGTCCCAGCCCCTGCCCCGGCACCCACCTGCCCCGGCACCCGGACACTTCTGTCCCACTTTGCCGGCCCGCGCCTCGGCCCCATTCCCGCTGTCCCAGCTGCTACCCTTGGGGTGCTGCCGGCGCAGCCAACGGAGGGAGAGCCATGAAGGTGTACGAGGGGACCGTCCTCACCGTCGACGCCCGGGACACCCGGGCCCGCTACCTCGTGGAGGACGGCGGGCGCATCCTCCATGTGGGCGACGCCCTGCCCGATGCCTACGCCCACGCGCCCCGGGAGCACCTGGGCGGCCGCGCGCTCTGCCCGGCCTTCGTGGACACCCACGAGCACCTGGCCTCCTTCGCCACGTTCCACGCCGGCCTCAACGTCATGGACGCCCGCTCCAACGCGCGGATCCAGGCCATGGTGGCCGACTTCGCCCGCACGTCGTCGGCCAAGCTGCTCATCGCCTTCGGCGCGTCGCCCTACTCGGTGGAGGAGGGCCGGCTCCTCTCCCGCGCCGAGCTCGACGAGGCCTGCCCCGACCGCCCGATCATGATGGTCAAGTACGACGGCCATGCCTGCGTGGTGAACTCGGCACTGCTCGCCCTCGTCGAGAGGAAGGTGGCCGGTCTGCGCGGCTACCACCCCGACACCGGCGAGATGAACCAGGAGGCGTTCTTCGCGGTGTCCGACTACGTCACCGGAAGCCTCTCCATCCCCGAGCTCGTCTCCAACATCCAGGGCGCCATGGACTACCTGGCGTCCAAGGGCATCGGCATGGTGCACTCGGTCTCGGGTGTGGGCTTCGCCGGCGACCTCGACATCTCGCTCGAGACCTGGTTGGCGAGGAGCGCCCGCTCCGGCTTCCAGGTGCGTGTGTTTCCGCAGTCAATGGATGTCTCCGTGGCACGGAGGCGCGGCCTGCCACGCATCGGCGGCTGCTTCGCCTGTGCGCTGGACGGGTGCTTCGGCAGCCACGACGCCGCCCTCATCGACCCCTACGTCGACGACGAGGGCGGCAACGGCGTGCTCTACTACACGGACGAGCAGGTGCGCGACTTCTGCGTCGAGGCCAACCGCGCCGGCCTGCAGATCGAGATGCACGCCATCGGCGACACCGCGTTCGACCAGGCCGCCCGCGCCCTCAAGGCCGCCCTCGACGATACGCCGCGCGAGGACCACCGCCACGGCATCATCCATGCGTGCCTGCCCACCGAGGAGGGCCTGGCCATCTGCCGCGAGTACGGCATCCAGTTCCCCGTGCAGACCAGCTTCATCGGCTGGCCGCAGGAGCCGGACGCCTACCTGGCGCGCATCCTCGGACGCGGGCGGGCCGACCGGCTCAACCCGCTGCGCACCTACTGGGACGCCGGCATCGTGCTCTCGGCCGGCAGCGACGCGCCCTGCACCGACCCGGACCCCGTGCTCTGGATGCAGCGTGCCTGCAACCACGACGTGCCGGGGGAGTCGCTCACCGTGGCCGAGGCTCTGCGCATGTGCACCTACAACGGCGCGTGGACCACGTTCGACGAGGACGAGCGCGGCTCGCTGGAGCCGGGCAAGGTGGCCGACATGGCGGTCCTCTCGGCCGACCCCTTCGCGCTGGGCCCGGAGCGCCTGGGCGAGCTGCGCGTGGAGGGCCTGATCCTGGGAGGGGAGCCCTACCGGCCCCAGGGCGGCACCTGGCTGGGCGCGGTGGCGAGGGGGCTCGTCTCGCGCGCGAAGGC
>CBCSOI010000379.1:0-1818 GCA_965141595.1 uncultured Atopobiaceae bacterium
CACACGCCGTTGGCGCCCCAGAACCCCAGGGTGAAGCGGTAGCGCGACAGCGTCTCCACGGCCTCGGGGCCCACGAGCGCCGCCGTGGCGGGCTTGACCTCGCCACCGAGCACCACCACCGAGAGCCCGCGGGCGGCCAGGGCGGCCGCGCTGTCCAGCGAGTTGGTGACGTAGGAGGCGCGGGCCTCCTCGATATGGTCCACGAGAACGCGACACGTGGTGCCGGCGTCCACGTAGACGAGGTCGTCCGGGCCGATGAGCGACGCGGCGTGCCGGGCGATGCGGGCCTTCTCGGCCGTGTGGAGGTCGGCACGCTCGCCGATGGTGAGCTCGCGGCGCACGTGCTCGTCCTCCAGGCACACGGCGCCGCCGTGGACCTTCACCAGGCGGCCGGCGGAGTCGAGCTTGTCGAGGTCGCGCCGGATGGTCGACTCGCTGATCCCGAACGACTCGGCCAGCTCGGGGACGGTGGCCGCCCCGTTGCGGCTCACCGTCTCCACGATCCGGGCCATACGCTGCCGCGCGATCACGCCTAGCGCTCCTCGGGGTACACGACGCCCCAGGCGGCGCGGAGCGAGGTCATGAGGTCCATGACGTCCGCGGCGTAGCCGATGAGGGCGCGGGCCTCCTCGTCACCGGCCACGGCTCGCTCGAGGTCGGCCATCTCGTAGCAGAGGGCGTAGGCCTCCTCGCCGGCCGCGACCTCCTCCACCGAGCCGTCCTCGGTCCACACGATCTTGGCACGGTCGGCGCGGGGGTACTCGTCCACCTGGATGTAGCAGCGGCCGAAGGAGAGCACGCCGCGCTTGGGCTGCTTGGAGTGGAGCGAGAGGCTGATGACGGCGAGCTGCTGCTCGGCGTTGCGGGCGACGATGCCGCCCTTCTCGTCGACGCCGGTGGACGCGAGGTTGCCAAGGGAGACGAGCTCCTCGGGCTGGCTGTCCATGAAGAGGCGGGCGAAGGTGAGGGCGTAGACGCCGATGTCGAGCATGGCGCCGCCCGCCAGGTTGGGGTTGTAGAAGCGGTTGGTGAGGTCGCCGTACTCCTTGTAGCTGCCGAAGCTCGCCTGCACGAGGTTGAGCGGGCCGAACTCGCCGGCGGCAGCGCGACGGCGGAGCTCCCGGTAGAGGGGCATGTGGAGGATGGTGGTGGCGTCCATGAGCTGGACGCCGTTCTCGGCGGCGAGGGCGCGGGCCTCGTCGAGCTCGGCGGAGTTGAGGGTGATGGCCTTCTCGCACAGCACGTGCTTCCCGGCGGCGAGGGCGTCGCGCAGGTAGGCGATGTGGGTGTTGTGCGGCGTGGTGATGTAGACGGCGTCGATGGCGGGATCGGCGTAGAGCTCCTCGACGGTCTCGTAGACGCGCGGAACGCCGTGGCGCTCGGCGAAGGCATGGGCCTTGGAGGCCGTGCGGTTGGCAACGCCGGCGAGGCGGCGGCCAGCGAGGGCGAGGGATTCGGCCATCTGGTTGGCGATGACGCCGCAGCCGATGACGGCCCAGTTGAGCTGGGGCGCGGTGAAGACGTCGTCGGGGAACGGCTGGGATTGGGCGCGGGCGAAGGCGGCCTCCGCGGCTGCGGCGGCGTCGAGCGGGGCGTGCTCTGACATGGGACCTCCCGGTGATGGATGCGGCTATGGCGCCGTTTTCTGCGTGACGATGCCTAGTATTGCTCATTCTTGCTCGTTTTGCGCGATAATGCTCAGAAATGGAGGGATTGTGGGGGCTTCGCGACCCTGAGTCCGGGCGTACTCATCAGCGGAGGCAGCTCGGCCCTGTCCCGACGGCTGTCCCAGCACCCGGGCACTTCTGTCCCAACGGC
>CBCSOI010000380.1:0-1795 GCA_965141595.1 uncultured Atopobiaceae bacterium
GGACGACTCGGTGTCCGAGCTCGAGGAGAAGGGCTTCTCCGGCACGGCCCAGGAGCGCCAGGACGGTCAGAGGCAGGCCGCCACGCTCGGCGTTGAGATCTCCAACTGCATCTCCGACATCCAGGGCGTCGACACCACGAGCGGCACCTACGACGACGAGCGTGAAGAGCTGCTCAAGATGGGCAACTGGCTCCGCAACCGGTCCGACATCGTCTCGTCGGCGTGGAGCGAGGCGGCCTCCGCCGCCGACCCCTCCTCGGTGCGCGAGGAGGTCCTTTCTCCTGTACGCGGCGAGGCCTCCTCGTTCGGCTCCCTGTTCAAGCAGGCCTATTCCTCCTTCTCGATCCAGGCGCCCGCCGACGGCTCCTCCTCCTGAGCCCGCCCCGTCGATGCCGTTCCTGTGAACGGTGCGATCGGTTGGTAAAATTCTGCGGATACCCTCGGTCTCGGAGGAGGACCCATGCCCATGGACCCGTTGCGCACGCCTGAGTACGTCCCGGTGGGGGACGAGTACGCCAGCATCGTCACCAACAAGGGGACCGTCGTCGTGAGGCTCGACGGTCTCGGCGCCCCCGTCACGGTGGGCAACTTCTGTGAGCTCGCAGAGTCCGGCTTCTACGACGGCATCAAGTTCCACCGCTACGTGCCCGGCTTCGTCATCCAGGGCGGCGACCCCGTCACCCGCGACATGGACCCCGCCGACGTCGCGGCCGGGAAGCGCGGCCCCGCCGGCGTCCCCGGCACGGGCGGCCCCGGCTGGAGCATCCGCCACGAGTACGACTCCAACCCCCGCAACAGCCACGTGGACGGCGCCATCGCCATGGCCCGCTCCGCCATGCCCGACTCCGCGGGCTCGCAGTTCTACCTCTGCCTCGGGCCGCAGCACGCCCTCGATTCCGGGTACACGGTATTCGGCGTCGCCGAGGAGGGGCTGGACGTCGTCCACGGCCTGCGCGCCGGCGACGTCATCGAGTCGGTCACCGTCACCCACGGCAACCCGGAAGCGTAGCCTCCGTCACCCGCAGCATCACCACACCAGGGAGGACCCACAGTGGACCAGCAAGCATTCCAGAGCGGCCGCGCCGCGTACATGAACGGCGACTACTCGACGGCGGCCACCCTGCTCGGGGCGGCGACGAACCCCGGGGAGGTCTACGCCGCGGCGGACCACATGCGCGGCAACGCCCTCATGAAGCTCGGCCGCTACCGTGAGGCCGCCGAGGCCTACCGCCTCGCCCTGCGCGACCGCTCCTATGGCAAGGTCGGCGCCCTCAACACCAACCTCGGCCGGGCGCTCGCGGCCTCCGGCGACGACGTCGAGGCCGTCCAGGCGCTCAACGCCGCCCTGGCCGACCCCTCCTACACCAACCGCTACAAGACCCAGATGGCCCTCGCCAAGGTCTACGAGCACGAGGGCCAGATGCGCGAGGCCGGCGCCGCCTACCGCGCCGCAGCCATCGACGAGAACAACCCCGACCCCGCGGTGTCCCTCGTGGCTCTCGGCCGCTGCTTCATGGAGCTCGGCCGGCCCATCGACGCCGTCGAGGCCTACCGCACGGCCCTGGACTTCTCGTCGTCCACCGGTTCCCAGGCCGCGGTCTACGCCCAGCTGGGCGAGGCCTTCGTGGCCGCCAGCCGCATGCAGGAGGCCCTCGACGCCTTCAACCGCGCCACGGCCGACGGCACCTACAGCCTCAACCCGGCCCAGCAGGCCTCCTTCACCGCGGCCCAGAACGCCGTCGCGGCGCTCACCGGCCAGAAGGGCGGCGAGACCGACGCCATGCTCGCGGCCGCC
>CBCSOI010000381.1:0-1790 GCA_965141595.1 uncultured Atopobiaceae bacterium
GCCATCAAGGCCAACGGCATGTACGAGAACCGTTACCCGCTGCTCTCCGCCCTGTCGCGCCCCGTCATCTGCAAGCACCTCGTGGACATCGCCCACAAGGAGGGTGCCGTCGCCATCGCCCACGGCTGCACCGGCAAGGGCAACGACCAGGTGCGCTTCGAGCTCGAGTGCAAGGCCCTGGACCCCGACCTCGAGATTCTCGGGCCCGTGCGCGACTGGGACCTCCTCACCCGCTCCCAGGAGATCGAGTACTGCGCCGACCACGGCATCTTCATCGAGGTGACCAAGTCCTCGCCCTACTCCATCGACGAGAACGTGTGGGGCCGCGCCATCGAGTGCGGCGTGCTCGAGAACCCCTGGAACGAGCCGCCCTGCGACGCATGGGTCATGACCGTCGACCCCATCGAAGCCCCCGACCAGCCCTGCGACGTCGTGGTCTCGTTCGAGTCCGGCAAGCCCGTGGCCCTCAACGGCGAGCCGATGCCCATGCTCGGCCTCATCGGCAAGCTCAACAACATCGCCGGCGGCAGCGGCTTCGGTCGCATCGACATGATCGAGGACCGCGTCATCGGCATCAAGAGCCGCGAGTGCTACGAGCAGCCCGCCGCCCTCGCCCTCATCACCGCCCACAAGCACCTCGAGTCCCTCTGCCTGCCCGGCGACGTCCTGGCGGTCAAGCTGCAGCTCGAGCATGAGTGGGCCAAGCAGGTCTACGGCGGCCTCTGGTTCAGCCCCCTCAAGGACGCCCTCGACTCCTTCTTCGAGTCCACCCAGCAGACCGTCACCGGCGACGTGCGCCTGCGCTTCTACAAGGGCTCCTGCACCGTCACCGGCGTCAAGAGCGACAGCTCCATGTACGACTTCGGCCTTGCCACCTACGACGAGGGCGACACCTACGACCGCTCCGCCGCCAAGGGCTTCATGGACCTCTACGGCCTGCCCAACAAGGTGTGGGCCCAGCGCACCCTGGGGCAGGGCGCGTCCTGCGACGCCCCCGAGGCCGTCGGCGACCCCAAGCCCCTTGTGGTGAGCGTGGAGCCCTCGGGCGCCGCCGCCACGGTCACCCTGTACAAGTAGACGTCGAGCCGAGGTAGACGAGCCATGGAAAGCCAGCAGAACCAAGCCCCGAAGCCCCTCTGGTCGGGCCGCTTCGAAGCCACGCCCTCGGGCGAGCTCGAGCTCTTCGGGGCGTCTCTGCCGTTCGACAAGCGCCTGTGGCGGGAGGACATCGCCGGCTCCGTCGCCCATGCCACGATGCTCGGCCGCCAAGGCGTGCTCGACGCCGCGGACGTGGGCGCCATCCGTGCCGGCCTCTCCCAGATCGCCGACGAGATCGAGGCGGGCACGTTCGTCTTCGACCCCACGGTGGACGAGGACGTGCACATGGCCATCGAGCGCGTGCTCACCGAGCGCATCGGCCCGGCGGGCGGGCGGCTCCACACCGGCCGGTCGCGCAACGACCAGACCGTCACCGACGGCCGGCTCGCGGCCAAGGGCTTCGCGGCATCGCTGCACGACGCCGCCCTCGACCTCGTGACGGCCCTCGCCGAGCGGGCGGAGGGGGAGGCCGGCGTCGTGATGCCGGGCTACACGCACCTCCAGCCCGCGCAGCCGGTCCCCCTCTCGCACCACCTGCTCGCCTACGCGTGGATGCTCCTGCGCGACTGCCGCCGCTTCGACGCGGCCCTCGACGCCGCGGACGCCTCGCCGCTCGGCGCGGCGGCCCTGGCCGGCACCACCTACCCGCTGGATCGCGCCATGACGGCGGGGGAGATGGGGTTCTCCTCGGT
>CBCSOI010000382.1:0-1784 GCA_965141595.1 uncultured Atopobiaceae bacterium
CTTGCCGCCGTGCGAGGTCAGGATGCCCTCGGCGGCGACCATGCCTTTGAGGTCGTCGGGGTTGGTCTCCCAGCGCACGAGGATGCAGGGGCGGCCCTGCTCGGCGAAGTCGACGGCGTCGGCGCTGGAGAAGACGACCTCGCCCACGGCGGCGCCGGGGCTGGCGTTGAGGCCGGTGGCCAGGACGTCGAGGTTGGCGTTGGGGTCGATCTGCGGGTGCAGGAGCTGGTCGAGCTGCTGCGGGTTGACGCGGCACACGGCCTGCTGCTTGGTGATGTGGCCCTCGCGCTCCATGTCGATGGCGATGTGGAGGGCGGCCAGGGCGGTGCGCTTGCCCACACGGGTCTGGAGCATCCAGAGCTTGCCGTTCTCGATGGTGAACTCGATGTCCATCATGTCGTGGTAGTGGTTCTCGAGCAGCTCGAAGATCTCCTCGAGCTGGGCGCCGGCCTCCTCGAGGCCCTCCATCTCCTTGAGCTCGGCGATGGGCTGGGTGTTGCGGATGCCGGCCACGACGTCCTCGCCCTGGGCGTTGACCAGGAAGTCGCCGTAGTACTCGCGGGTGCCGTCGGCGGGGTTGCGGGTGAAGGCGACGCCGGTGGCGGAGTCGTTGCCCTTGTTGCCGTAGGCCATGATCTGGACGTTGACGGCGGTGCCGAGGTCGTCGGGGATCTTGTTCTGCTGGCGGTACAGGATGGCGCGCTCGTTCATCCAGGAGCCGAAGACGGCCTCGATGGCGAGCTTCAGCTGCAGGTAGGGGTCCTGCGGGAACGTGGCGACGCCGTCCACCACGATCTCGGGGTGGGCCTGGGTGTCGACGTTCTCGGAGAAGATCCTCTTGAACTGGGCCACGAGCTCCTTGAGGTCGTCGGCCGTGAGGTCGGTGTCGTTCTTGACGCCCTTGGCGAGCTTGCGCTGGGTGATGGCGTTCTCGAAGAGGTCGGCGTCGACGCCCATGACCACGTTGGAGAACATCTGGATGAAGCGGCGGTAGGAGTCCCAGCCGAAGCGCGGGTTGTCGGTCTGGGCGATGATGCCCTCCACGGACTCGTCGTTGAGGCCGAGGTTGAGGACGGTGTCCATCATGCCGGGCATCGAGAACGGGGCGCCGGAGCGGACCGAGACCAGCAGCGGGTCGGAGGGGTCGCCGAGGCGCTTGCCCATGCGCTCCTCGAGGTCGACGCGGGCGGCGTCGATCTCGTCGAGGACGCCCTCGGGCCAGGTGTTGTCGTTGCCGGAGTAGGCGACGCAGGTCTGGCAGGTGATGGAGAAGCCCGGGGGCACGGGCAGGCCGATCTTGGCCATCTCGGCCAGGTTGGCGCCCTTGCCGCCGACGACGTAGTTCATCGACGAGTCGGCCTCGGTGATGTCGCTGCCGGATGCGTCGATGCCCCAGCGGTACACATGCTTGTTCGGGTCAGCCATAAATCTCCCTCTTCTTTTAGGCGCACGGGTGCGCCCCTCTCGCGCCACGTAGGGCGCCTCGGACCGATACATATATCAGTATCCAACCAAAACCGGCGGCGCTTGTCCACCGGTCGATGGTCAAGGACCTCACTCGGAGCCCTTGGCCTCCCGTTCCCGGGCGGCGTACTCGGCGCGGATGCGCTTGAGCTCCTCGATCTGGGCGATGATCTCGTTGGCGGTCTCCTCCACGGCCTTGCCGCTCGTGTTGATGATCATGCAGCCCAGGTGGCGCATGAGGCGGCGCGCCTCGGCCTGCTCCGCCCCGACCTCGGCGGGGTCGGCATAGGACGCCGCGTAGTCGGAGGCGCCGTCCTTGG
>CBCSOI010000383.1:0-1775 GCA_965141595.1 uncultured Atopobiaceae bacterium
AACGCCCGCCGCGGCGCCGACAACCTCGACGACGACGCCTTCGCCCTCTGCTGCCGCGCCGCGCACGTGGCCGGGGCGCGGGTCTTCGTGACCTTCAACGTGGTCATCCAGGACGACGAGATGCCCCGCGCCCTCGCCTCCGTGGCCCGCGCCGTGCGGCTGGGGGCCGACGCCCTCATCGTCCAGGACTGGGGCCTCGCCGCCGAGGCGCGCCGCCGTTGGCCCGAGGTGGAGGTGCACGTCTCCACGCAGGCCAACGTCCACGACCCGCGCGGCGTCGCGTGGTGCGGCGCCTTAGGCTACGAGCGCGTGACGCTCTCCCGCGAGCTCACCCTCGCGGAAGTCGCCGCCTGCTGCGCCACCGGCGTGGAGTGCGAGGTCTTCGGCCACGGCGCCCTGTGCTTCTGCTACTCCGGCCTCTGCCAGATGAGCTCGCTCAGGGGCCCGCGCTCCGCCAACCGCGGCCTCTGCGCCCAGCCCTGCCGCCTGCCCCACACACTCGAGGACGCCTCGGGCACGAGGCTCGGCCCCGCGGCCTGGGAGCGCGGGCTCTGCCCCAAGGACGCCCTCTCCCTGGACCACCTCGCGGCCCTGATGGGCGCCGGGGCCGGCTCCCTCAAGGTCGAGGGCCGCATGAAGGCCCCCGAGTACGTGCTCTCCGTGGTCTCGGCCTACCGCGAGGCCCTCGACGCCCTGTACGACGGCGCCCCCGCCCCCGACGGGGACGGCACGCTGCACCGACGCCTCAAGCGCGCCTTCAACCGCGACTTCACGGACGCCTACCTCATGGGCCGCTCGGGCAACGGGATGATGAGCTACGAGCGCTCCAACAACCGCGGCGAGACCGTGGGCGCCGTGCGGTCGTGCTCGGCCGCGGAGGCCGTGGTGGACCTCGACGCCCCGGTGGGCAAGGGGGACCTCCTGGAGCTCCGCCCCGTGGACGCCCCCGAGACGTTCTTCTGCGTCAGGGCACCTGCCGACGCCGCCGCGGGCACGCGCCTCCGGTGCCCCGTGCGCCGCCCCGTGCCCGTCGGCACGCCGGTCCGGGTGCTCCGGAGCCAGGCGGCCCTCGACGCCGTCTCGGCTGTGGAGGGCCGGCCGTGGCCCCGGCGGCGGCCCGTGGCCGTCCAGGTGCGCTGCGTGCTCGGCGAGCCCCTGACGGTGCGCCTGACGTGCGTGGGCTGTGACGGGGACGGCCCGTCGGCCGAGGCCGAGGGCCCCGTCGTGGAAGCTGCCCGCACCAAGGAGCTCGCGCAGGCCGACGTTGCCGCCCACGTGGGCCGCATGGGGGAGAGCCCCTTCGAGCCCGTCTCCATGGAGGTGGAGCTTTCGGCCGGCTGCGGCATGGGCTTCTCCACGCTCCACCGGGTGCGCGCCGACGCCGTCGACGCCCTCGTGGCGGCCATCGAGGCCCCCTACGCGGGCCGCGCCGCCACGGCCGAGGCGCCCCCCGCCTGGGAGACCTGGTGCGAGGAGTGCGGCGCACGCCGCAGGGGGCGGGTCGGCGAGCCCCGCCGCGCCGTGCCCCGCGACGCCCGCGACCGCGTGGCCGCCGTGCGCGCGGCCGCCCTGGACGCCGAGGTCTGCTGCCTGGCGCCCACGCCCGAGCTCGCCGAGGCCGTCCTGGCCGCCGGCGCTGCCCGGGTCTACGTGCCGGGCGACGAGCTCGCCGCGCTGCCCGACGCCTTCCCGGCCGGTTGCGTCCCCGTGCTCGACGAGGTCTGCCGCGAGCCCGACCACGCCCGCATCGACCCCCTCGTGGCCCCGGGTGCCCC
>CBCSOI010000384.1:0-1774 GCA_965141595.1 uncultured Atopobiaceae bacterium
GACGGCGACGAGGGCCTGCAGGTGCCCGTCGCCGTCGCCCGCGCCGTGGTCAAGGCCGTCCGGGAGGACCCCTCCGCCACGCTGGGGGAGGGCGGCTTGGGGCGCCTCGTGGCCGCCGCCTCCACCTCCTGCTGCGCCAAGCGCCTCACCTCGATGGTGGACCGCCGTGACTACTCCTCCAAGGAGGCCGCCGACAGGCTGCTCCGCGCGGGATACCCGAGAGACGTCGTCGAGGACGTCTGCTCCCGTGCCCAGGAGGGGCGGCTGCTCGACGACGCCCGGTTCGCCGAGGCGTTCATACGGTCCAAGGCCTACTCCGGGTGGGGGCGGCGCCGCATCGAGCAGGAGCTCTCCCGTCGAGGCGTCGACGCCTCCTCGGTGGCGGGATGGCCCGACGAGTTCTTCGAGGGCGAGTCCGAGTTCGACCGCGCCTGGGGGCTCGTGTCGCGCCGCAGCGTGCCGGCGAAGAACCCCTACGAGAAGACGGTCCGCTACCTCGTGGGTCGCGGCTACTCCTACGACGTCGCCAAGCGCTGCGCCGCGCGGCTCCTCGAGGACGGCGATGAATAGCGCCACCCGGTGCCGTACCGTCCGCGAACCTTTACTAACCCTGTGTCTTCCCGTATGATACAAGAGCTGTTGAAGCGTCCGTCCCGGTGCGCAGTGCTGGGATTTTGCATATTCATAGGTTCCTATTTGCACGACAGGTCCTTATTGGAGGCATCCCTGGCCCCAGCCAGAACGGCCGTTTCCTCGGCGCCCGCCGCAAGGCGGTCTCTCTGACTACGAGCATTACCTGAAGAGACGAGGGGGCACGACATGGATCCTGTCATCACCGTGGTGCTCTGCATCGTCGGGCTAGTCATCGGCGCTGTGGCCGCATGGGTCGTTGCCAACGGCAAGACCAACGCCAGGGTCGTCGAGGCCAACGAGAAGGTCCGCCAGGCCGAGGACACGGCCAGACGCACCGTCGAGGAGGCTGCCCGCACGGCAGAGACCCAGAAGAAAGAGTCGCTTCTCGAGGCACAGGAGGAGATCCTCAAGCTCCGCCACGCCCAGGAGGCCGAGAACCGCACCCGCAAGGGCGAGCTGCGCGAGATGGAGTCGCGCATCATGCAGCGCGAGGAGTCCCTGGACCGCCGCAACGACTCCCTCGACCGCAAGGAGCACCAGCTCTCCGAGGCCCAGAGCCGGCTCGATCGCCGTCGCAGCGAGCTCGAGCAGATGGTGAGCGAGCAGTCCAGCGAGCTCGAGCGTATCGCCGCCCTCACCAAGGAGGAGGCGCACGACGAGCTCATCGACCGCGTCCGCAAGGACACCGTGCGCGAGGAGGCCCAGATCCTCCGCGAGTCCGAGCAGCGTGTGAGGGCCCAGGCCGACAAGACCGCCCGCGAGATCGTCTCCACCGCCATCCAGCGGTGCGCCGCCGACCAGGCGGGCGAGATCACGGTGACCTCCGTGCACATACCGTCCGACGACCTCAAGGGCCGCATCATCGGCCGCGAGGGCCGCAACATCCGCACGTTCGAGCAGGTCTCGGGCGTCTCACTCGTCATCGACGACACCCCCGAGACCGTGGTGCTCTCCAGCTTCGACCCCGTCCGGCGCGAGACGGCCCGCGTGGCCCTCGAGAACCTCATCGCCGACGGCCGAATCCACCCCGCCCGCATCGAGGAGATGTACGTCAAGGCCGAGAAGCTCGTGCAGCAGCGCGTCATCGAGGCCGGCGAGCAGGCGGCGTTCGACATGGGCATCCACGACCTGCACCCAGAGA
>CBCSOI010000385.1:0-1774 GCA_965141595.1 uncultured Atopobiaceae bacterium
GTTCGCCCAGACCCTGCGCGACCAGGGTGTCGAGGTGCTCTACCTCGAGAAGCTGGTCGCCGAGGCCCTCGACGCCGCCCCTGGGGCGCGCGACGAGTTCCTCGACCAGTGGGTCGCCGAGGCCGGCATCACCGGCAAGCACGCCCCGGCCATCATCCGCGAGTACATCGACTCGTTCAAGGACAACTACGAGATGGTCCTGCACACCATGGCCGGTGTGACCAAGCAGGAGGTCCAGCTGCCCGTCAAGGCCACCGAGACCCTGCGCTCCATCGTCGGCACCGACGGCGACACCGAGAGCGACCTGCTCGTCGACCCCATGCCCAACCTCTACTTCACCCGCGACCCGTTCGCGGTGGTGGGCAACGGCGTCAACCTCAACCGCATGTACTCGGTCACCCGTAACCGCGAGACCCTGTACGGCAAGTACATCTTCAAGTACCACCCCGACTACAAGGACTCCCCGCTGTGGTACCGCCGCAACTCCGCGTACCACACCGAGGGCGGCGACGTGCTCAACCTCAACAACCACGCCATCGCCGTGGGCATCTCCCAGCGCACCGAGGCCGCTGCCATCGATGTCATGGCCAACCACATGTTCTGGAGCCATGAGGACTGCCCGATCGACGAGATCTACGCCTTCAACATCCCGAGCTCCCGTGCCTTCATGCACCTCGACACGGTGTTCACGCAGATCGACGTCGACAAGTTCACCATCCACCCCGCCATCATGGGCACCCTGCAGGTGTTCAAGCTCACCCCGGGCAAGGAGGAGAACGAGGTCAAGATCGAGGAGATGAACGACACCCTCGAGCACACCCTCGCCAAGATCCTGGGTCTCGACCAGGACACGCTGATCCCCTGCGGCGGCGGCGACCCCATCGCGGCCGCCCGCGAGCAGTGGAACGACGGTTCCAACACGCTCTGCGTGCGCCCCGGCACCATCTGCGTCTACCAGCGCAACAACGTCACCAACGACATCCTCTACAAGGCCGGCATGGAGCTCCTGGTCATCCCGAGCGCCGAGCTCTCCCGCGGCCGTGGCGGCCCCCGCTGCATGAGCATGCCGTTCTGGCGCGAGGACCTCTAACCTCAGCCTCCTCCGGGGGCCGGGTCTCCCGGCCCCCGGTCGACGCGGGCCGGCCCGACGCGGGGCCGTCCCGCTCCCTTGCAAGCACGTTTTCCAGTCACGCCCCCTCCGGGCGTACAAGCGAAAGGAGCCGTAACGATGGGAGTCAACATCGCAGGCCGTAGCTTCACCAAGATCCTCGACTACACACCCGAGGAGATCCAGTACCTCGTCGACGTGTCCAAGACCTTCAAGGACATGAAGCGCAA
This sequence comes from uncultured Atopobiaceae bacterium, assembly GCA_965141595.1. Taxonomy (GTDB): domain Bacteria; phylum Actinomycetota; class Coriobacteriia; order Coriobacteriales; family Atopobiaceae; genus Granulimonas. The sequence continues at coordinate 1,339 of CBCSOI010000385.1, forward strand.
CGGCGTCCCCCACAAGTACCTCACCGGCAAGAACATCGTCCTTCTCTTCGAGAAGACCTCCACGCGCACCCGCTGCTCGTTCGAGGTGGCCGGCAACGACCTCGGCATGGGCGTCACCTACCTCGACCCCGGCAGCTCCCAGATGGGCAAGAAGGAGTCCATCGAGGACACCGCCCGCGTTCTCGGCCGCCTGTACGACGGCATCGAGTACCGCGGCTTCTCCCAGGAGCTCGTCGAGGAGCTCGCCGAGAAGGCCGGCGTGCCCGTGTGGAACGGCCTCACCGACGAGTTCCACCCCACGCAGATGATCGCCGACCTCCTCACCATCGAGGAGAACTTCCCCATGGGCGTCAAGGGCCTCAAGTTCGTCTTCTTCGGCGACACCCGCAACAACATGGGCAACTCCCTCATGGTGCTCTGCGCCAAGATGGGCATG
>CBCSOI010000386.1:0-1773 GCA_965141595.1 uncultured Atopobiaceae bacterium
TATGGCTGCCGATGAATCCGGCTCCTCCGGTGACGAGGACGCAGGTGTCCTCAGGCTTCTTGGGGTCCATGGTTCTCCTTGAAACGGGAACAGGGATGCGAACCCCACCATAAGACGAACGGGCCGGCCCCCCGGGGGAGACCGGCCCATTTGCGGGAGAAAACCGTAGGTGCGCCTACACCAGGCCGGCCGCCTTCATGGCCACCGAGCCGATGTAGTTCACCGGGTTGGAGAAGTTGGGCTGGAAGAGCAGGTCCACCTGGGCCAGCTGGTCCACGGTCATGCCGTTGGCGATGGCGATGGACACGGCGTTGGCCGCCTGGGCCACGTCGGGCTCGGTGGAGAAGAACTGGGCGCCCTTGACGGCGCGGGTCTCGGGGTCGAAGACCAGCGTGGCGGTCACCGGCGCCGTGGTGAGCATGAAGTCGGGGCGGTAGTCCTCGGTCACCGTGACGCTCTCCAGGGTGAGGCCGCGCACGGCGCCGCCCTCCACGGTGAGGCCCGTGGCGGCGAGGCTGTACTCGTAGAGCTGGACGGCCGAGGTGGCCTGGGTGCCGGCGTAGGCGATCGTGGGCTCCACGATGTTGGGGCCGATGAGCGAGGCCTGGCGCACGGCGTTGGTGGCCAGCGGGATGTAGTCCTCCTTGCCCGTGGGGTTGTAGAGGATGGAGGCGGCGTCGCCGGCTGCGAAGATGCCGGGCACCGAGGAGCGCATGTACCCGTCCACGCGGATGGCGCCGTTGGGCAGCATGTCGAGCTGGCCGTCGAAGAGGTCGGTGCGGGGCAGGAAGCCCAGGCCCAGGATGGCATAGTCGGCGGTGTGGGCGCCCTTGTCGGTGGTGACGGTGACGCCCTCGTCGCCCGACTCGAAGGCCACGACCTTCTCGCCGAGGGCGAGCTCGACGCCGTGGTCGGCGAAGGCGCGCTCCATCTGGTCGGTCACGTCGGCGTCGAAGTTCTTGGCCAGGACGCGGGGCAGGGCGTCCACGAGCACCACGCGCTTGCCGGCCTCGGAGAGCTGCTCGGCGAGCTCGGTGCCGATGTAGCCGGCGCCGATGACCGCCACGGAGGCGGCGTCGCCGCAGAGCTCCTTGATGCGCAGGGCGTCGTCCCAGTTCTTGCAGTGGAGCACGCGCTCGCCGTCGATGCCGGGGATGGGGGGCAGGACCGGCTTGGAGCCCGTGGTGGCCACGAGGTAGTCGAAGTCGCCCTCGCCGCGCCCGTCGGTCTGGAGGTCCACCCACTCCACGTGCTTGGCGGCGCAGTCCACCGAGGTGACGTCGGTGTGCATGTGCACCTGGGCGCCGGCCTGGGCGAGGGCGGCCGGGGAGCTGTAGAACATGCGGTTGGGGTCGCTCACGTGGTCGCCCACCCACAGGGCGATACCGCACGAGAGGAACGACACGGTGTCGTTGCGCTCGAAGACGTGGACCTCCCAGTCGGGGTGGGCCTTGAGGATGGATACGGTGGCGAACACACCGGCGTGGGTGCAGCCGATGACGGCGACTCTGGCCATGGGACCTCTTCCTGACGACGGTTCGGATCGACAGGGATGCTACCCGTTTGCCACCGGGCCTACGGCCTTGTCGGGCGTTCCTACGCGAACCCCCAGCGGGCCGTGACGCCGCCGGCCTGGTAGTAGGAGATCCAGGAGTCGAGGCCGATCGTGCGGATGTAGCCGATGTTGTCCATGACCATGCCGCCGCCGACGTAGATGCCCACGTGGCCGTAGATGCGGCCGGCGACGGTGTGGGGGTGGGAGGGCACGGCCAC
>CBCSOI010000387.1:0-1767 GCA_965141595.1 uncultured Atopobiaceae bacterium
CTACGACACCTACATCGAGCAGGGCGGCACCAACGTGTCCGGCGGCCAGAAGCAGCGCCTCTGCATCGCCCGCGCGCTCCTCGCCCGGCCCAAGGTGCTGATCCTCGACGACTCCACGAGCGCCGTGGACACCAAGACCGACGCCCTCATCCGCCAGGGGTTCGAGAGCTACATCCCCGAGACCACCAAGATCATCATCGCCCAGCGGACCAGCTCGGTGAAGGACGCCGACCGCATCGTGGTCATGGACGCCGGAACAATCGCCGACGTGGGCACCCACGAGGAGCTGCTGCGCCGCTCCCCCATCTACCGCGAGGTCTACATGTCGCAGAACAAGCAGTCCCACGACGAGAAGATCGAGGACATCGACCGGAAGGAGGCCCAGCGTGGCTAGCCAGAACCCCCAGGCCAAGCGCCCCGGCGTGAAGCCCCGCGTCATCCTGCGCGTCTTCAAATGCCTCTTCCGGTACTACCCGGTGCTCATGCCCGTCATCTTCGTGTGCCTGCTCGTCAACGCCCTCACCAACGCGGCGCCGGCCATCTTCATGCAGCAGGCCCTCGCCGTCGTCGGCCGATACTGGCAGTCGGGCGACTGGGCGGCCGCATCGGGGCCCATCGGCCAGATCACGCTGACCCTGGCCTGCTTCTACCTCGTGGGCCTCGTCGCCAACTTCACGTGGAACCGCCTCATGGCCATCGTGTGCCAGGGCACCCTGCGCAAGCTGCGCGAGGAGATGTTCGACCACATGGAGACGCTGCCCATCCGCTACTTCGACACCCACGTGCACGGCGACATCATGTCGTACTACACCAACGACATCGACACCCTGCGCCAGATGATCTCGCAGTCCCTGCCCCAGATCACCATGACGGCGCTCGTGCTCGTCTCGGTCTTCTTCATCATGCTCTGGTACTCCGTCTGGATGACCGTCGTCGTGGTGGCCGGCACAGCCGTGATGGCGCTGTCCTCCAAGGCGCTGGCCAGCCGCTCCGCCCGGTTCTTCCTCGCCCAGCAGCGCGCCATCGCCGCCGTCGAGGGCCACGTGGAGGAGATCATGAACGGCGAGCGCGTCGTGCAGGTCTTCTGCCACCAGAAGGAGTGCGAAGCCGACTTCGACGCCTACAACGAGCGCCTCTTCGAGGCGAGCCGCAACGCCAACACCTTCGCCAACATCCTCGCGCCCATCCTCATGAACATGGGCAACGTCATCTACGTGGTCGTCGCCGTGGTGGCCGGCCTGCTGCTGACGCTGGACGTCCCGGCCCTCTCCATCTCGGGCACCGCGTTCACCATCGCCGTGGCCGTGCCGTTCCTCAACATGACCAAGCAGTTCGCCGGCCAGATCGGCCAGATCTCCCAGCAGGTGAACCCCGTGGTCATGGGCATGGCCGGCGCCGAGCGCATTTTCTCGCTCATCGACGAGCCCTCCGAGACCGACGGGGGCTACGTCGAGCTCGTGAACGTGCGCATGGTCGACGGCAAGCTCTCCGAGTCCGGTGAGCGCACCGGCATGTGGGCCTGGAAGCACCCGCACCACACAGGCGAGGTCACCTACACCCCGCTGGCCGGCGACGTGCGCTTCTACGACGTCGACTTCGGCTACACGCCCGACCACACCGTGCTGCACGACGTCTCGCTCTACGCCAAGCCGGGCCAGAAGGTGGCGTTCGTGGGCGCCACCGGTGCCGGCAAGACCACCATCACCAACCTCATCAACCGCTTCTACGACATCGCCGACGGCAAGATCCGCTACGACGGCATCAACA
>CBCSOI010000388.1:0-1767 GCA_965141595.1 uncultured Atopobiaceae bacterium
GGCATAGTGGCGGTACACGTACTCGAGCTCGGCGCCGCACACCTGGCAGAAGCGGGCCTCGGGCACGCGGTCGGGCGGCAGTCCCAGCGCCTCGTCGATGCCGAAGAACAGGCAGGGGTTGGAGCCGTGGAGCCGCTCGGCCACGCCCACGCAGAGCGGGTCGTCGCCACAGGCCACGAGCGTCGTGCCCGGGGACATCCTCAGCGCCTGGGCGATGGAGTCCTGCACGCGGTCGATCTCTCCCGCGCGGTCGAGCTGGTCGCGGAAGAGGTTGAGCAGCACGAGGTAGCGCGGTCTGAGCGCCGGAAGGATGCGCACACAGGAGAGCTCGTCGGCCTCCATGACGGCCCAGTCGGCGCCCTTGCCGGGCAGCAGCGCGGCCGTGACGCCAGGCTCCATGTTGGCGCCGGCGCGGTTGCAGAGCACCGTGGCACCGGACTCCTCCACGGCGGCGGCAAGCACGTTGTTCGTGGTGGTCTTGCCGTTGGTGCCGCAGACCACGATGGCGCCGCGGGAGAGCTTGGCGGAGAGCTCCGAGAGAAGGTTCGGGTCGATGGCCAGGCCCACGCGGCCCGGCAGCTGGGAGGCGCTGCGATGCAGCACGGAGCGCAGGCCCCAGGCGGTGGCGCGGCCGGCCGCCCGGGCGATGGAGGAGCGCAGGGTCATGGCCCTAGTCCCTCTCCTGGGCCTCGGCGGCCTCGAGCTCGCCGGGTGCGATGACGTCCTCGATACGCAGGTTCACCCCGGAGACCTCGAGGCCCGTCATGGACGAGAGCTCGCGGATGACCGCCTTCTTGACGTCCTCGAACACCTGCGGGGCGTAGGCGCCGTACTCCATGAGGATGGAGATGTTCACGCGCACGGAGTTGTCCTGCATGACCTCGACGGAGACGCCCTTGGTGGGGTCCGTGCCGGTGAAGGTCTCCTGCACGCGCTTGAAGAAGCCGCCCTTCATGCCGCAGACGCCCGGGACGTCGCGGCAGGCGATGGCCACGATCTTCTCGATGACGCCGTTGGAGAAGGTGAGGGAGTCCTCGGAGTCCACGTCCTCCACGAGGTCGTCGTCCGCGTCGGTCTCGGCCAGGGGGGCCACCTCGACGCGCATGATCGAGGAGTCCGCGGGGGCCGGCGCGGCGGTGCGCGCGTCGGTCCCGGCAGTGTCGGTGGGTGCCAGGCTCTTCTTGGTTGCCATGATCGAGCTCCTTGTCTCTGCCGGGGACGGGTCAGCGGGGGTCGTTGCCGGGTCCGAGCAGGCGCTTGACGCCGTTCACGATGCGCGGGTCGCCGTCGAGCCACTGCCCGAAGGCCACGCCGCACACCACGAAGACGGCCACGAGCAGCGCCTGGAAGAACCCTATCCAGAAGATGAGCAGGGCGCAGACGAAGCCCAGGACGCCGAACAGCACGGCGTTGCGGTGCCCGGGGAACGCGCCGTCCACCCAGGTGGCGGACGCGTCGCGCGCGGCCGCGGCACGGCGGCGCGCCTCGGCGCCGGAGGCACGCGGGTCTGGCGCGGGAGCCTCCCTGACGTCGACGTCGACGCCGTCGACCTCCACGGTGACGCGCGGGGCGGCGTTCTTGTCAGCCATCGGTCTCGACCCCCTTCCGGGACTCGGAGGGCTCCACCTTCACTGACACGGCGGGCGGGGCGCCGGCCCCGCCGTCGGGCACCGGGGGCTGCGCGGGCGCGCCGTGGCCCTTCATGGGCACGGCCACACCGAAGTCCTGCGGGCGCTCGGGCGCCGCACCGGACGCGTGGCGCACGGC
>CBCSOI010000389.1:0-1764 GCA_965141595.1 uncultured Atopobiaceae bacterium
CGGGGGCCAACCCGGAGCGGCGCCGGCCGGCCGTCCCCCCTGCCGGGGAGGGGCGCGACGAGGGCGGCCACGTGCGCTACCTGCTCGAGGGGTTCCGGGCCACGTTCACGAGCCGCACCCTGGCGCTGCTGTTCCTGCTGGGGTTCTTCGGCTACTTCTCGTTCGGCGCGTTCGACTCGCTGGAGTCCATCTTCTATCGCGACGTCCTGGCGGTGCCGGTGGAGTTCCTGGGCTGGCTCACGGCTGCGGTGGGGCTGGGCTGCGTGTGCGGGTCGGCGGCCATGATGCGGCTGCCCCGCGAGCGGCTCACCGTGCGCACGTGCGCCCTCATGCTCTGCCTCGTGGGCGTGGGCAGCGTGGTGTACGTGGGCACCGGGTTCTGGCAGGTGGCGGCCGTGGGCCAGTTCCTGTGCGGACTGGGTTTCGGCATGCTGGGGCCCACGCGCGACATGCTCGTGCAGGAGATGAGCCCTCTGGACGTGTGCGGCCGCGTGGTCTCGGTCATGCAGCTGGGCCTGCAGCTTGCCGGCGTGGTGCCGCTCCTCTTCGCCCCGTTTCTGGCCGAGGCTTTCGGCGTGCAGCCGGTGCTCGTCTGCGCCGCCGCCGTCGCCGCGTCCGTGGGCGTGGGTTTCTACCTGGCGATACCCCGCGTGCTGGGCCGTGGCGCCCGGTCGGGGCCGCGGCCCAGCTTGGGTTAAGGGTTGTCGCCGCCCGGTGCCGCGGGCACCGGGCGGCCGGCCGGGCGTCGGGCGCGCGGTGCCCGCGGAGTATAAGGGGGCGGGGCGCCCCTCTCGGCGCCGAGGCTGCGACGGGGGAGGCCCGGTGGGTTGGTACGGTGCGACGGGTCGGTTCATCGGCGGCCATATGGCCTTCATCGCGCCGGTCTGCGTGGTGGTGGGCGTCGTGTTCGCCCGGTGGGTCTCGCCCGTGGAGGCGCTGGTACCCGCGCTCTTCGCCGCCATGACGTTCCAGGGCGCCCTCAACAACCGGTTCCGCGAGGTCGCCGAGGTCTTCCGCCACCCGCTCCTGCTCCTCTCCGTGCCCGCCGTGTCCCTCGTGGCGATGCCCTGCGTGGCGTGCCTGCTCGCACGGCTGCTCTTTGCCGACGACCCCCAGGTGGTCTGCGGCATCGTGCTGGAGTACTGCGTGCCCGTGGGGGTGGTGAGCTACATGTGGGTGGGCATGTACGGCGGCAACCGCAGCCTGGCCCTGGCGCTCATCCTGCTCACCACCGTGGCGGCGCCGTTCACGATCCCGCTCTCGCTCGAGGCCCTGCTCGGTGCGACCGTGGAGCTCGACGTGGCGGCCATGATGGGTCGCATGCTCACGATGATCGCCATCCCCGCCGTGGCCGGCATGGTGGTGAACGACGCCACGCGCGGCTGGGGCGAACGCGTGCTCTCGCCGGCGCTGGGCCCGGCGGCGCGGGTGCTCCTCGTGGTCATCATCACCGCCAACAGCACCGGCATGGCGCCGTACCTGGCCACGGTCACCGTCGAGACGTTCTGCGTGGCAGGCTTCGTCCTGCTGTTCGCCACCGGCGGGTTCGCCCTGGGCTACCTGCTGGCCAGGGCCCTGCGCCGGGGCGCCGCCGACACCGTCACGGCCTGCTTCTGCTGCGGCATCAGGAACATCAGCGCGGGCGCCGTGATCGCGGCACAGTTCTTTCCGGGCCCGGCGGTCTTCGCCGTCATGATGGGCACGCTGTTCCAGCAGGTGCTGGCAGGCCTCATGGGCAAGGCGCTGGGGCGGCTGGTGGACGCG
>CBCSOI010000390.1:0-1760 GCA_965141595.1 uncultured Atopobiaceae bacterium
AGGCGGCGAGGGCCTCGGCGGCGCCGTCCTTGGCGAGCGCCTTGTTCCAGGCCTTCTCCTCGATCTCGGGGGCGTCGCCCGCGTAGAGGAACGAGGTCAGGCCCTCGACGTCGGAGGCGCGCTTGGTGCGGGGTTTGAGGATGGCGGCGAGGGTGCAGAACCACTCGGGGCGGGTGTCCACGCAGCCGCGTTCCTCGCGTCCGGCCGCCACGAGGGCGGGCTCGAGCACGCGGCGGGCGAACCCGAGGTCGTCCATGGCCTCGTAGTACTGCGCGTTGATCCAGTCGAGCTTGGCCGGGTCGAACGTGGCGGGGTTCTTGGACACGTGGTCGAGCGAGAACTTGCGGGCCAGCACCTCGCGCGGCACGATGGTGGTCTCGCCGTCGAGCGACCAGCCGAGCAGGGCCAGGTAGTTCACGAAGGCCTCGGGGTCGTAACCGGCGTCGCGGTACTCCTCCACGGAGGTGGCCCCGTGGCGCTTGGAGAGCTTCTTGCCGTCGGCGCCAAGGATCATGGAGATGTGGGCGAACTCGGGCACGGGGTAGCCGAGGGCCTCGTAGACCATGACCTGGCGCGGGGTGTTGGACAGGTGGTCGTCGCCGCGGATGACGTGGGTGATGCCCATGAGGGCGTCGTCCACCACGGTGCAGAAGTTGTAGGTGGGGGTGCCGTCGGAGCGCACGATGACGAAGTCGTCGAGCTCGCGGGCGTTGAAGGTCACCTCGCCGTGGACGGCGTCGCGCACCACGACGTCGCCGCGGTCGCGCGGAACCTTGATACGCAGCACGTGGGGCTCGCCGGCCTCGATGCGGCGCCGGGCCTCCCCGGGGTCGAGGTCGCGGCAGCGGCCCTGGTAGCCCTGGAAGGGGTCCTTGCGCTCACGGGCGGCCTCGCGGTCGGCCTCCAGCTGCTCGGGCGTGCAGAAGCACGGGTAGGCGCGGCCCTCGGCCACGAGTCTCTCGGCCGCCTCGCGGTAGATGTCCAGGCGCTCGGCCTGCTTGTAGGGGCCGTGGTCGCCGCCCACGCCGGGGCCCTCGTCCCAGTCCAGGCCCAGCCAGCGCATGGCGCGCAGGATGACGCCCTCGGTCTCCTTGGTGGAGCGGGCCGGGTCGGTGTCGTCGATGCGCAGGATGAAGGTGCCGTGGTTGGCTCGGGCGAAGGCCCAGTTGTAGATGGCGGTGCGGGCACCTCCCACGTGGAGCTTGCCGGTGGGGGACGGCGCGAATCGGACGCGGACGGCTGTGTCTTTCAAAACGGCTCCTAACACGGGGTTTCATGCCTGACCATGGTACTACGGGCCACAGGGGCGGTCGGCGCCCCTCACATCACCTTCGTCGACGCCAGCTGGTGCTCCATCCACTCGTTGAGACGGATGAGCGGTCTCCTGAGGAAGAGGCCGAGCACCACCGACGGCACCACGAAGGCCAGCAGCGCCAGCATGTGCCACAGGTAGTCCATGCCGTAGACGCCCGCCACGGCGCCGCGCATGAGCTGGATGGCCTGCACGAACGGCAGGAACGGGTAGGCGGCCTGGAAGGGTCCGGGCAGCATCTGCGGCGGGAACGACCCGCCGGAGCCGGCCACCTGGATCACGAGGAGGAACACCGCGATCGCCTTGCCCACGTCGCCGAACGACACGGTGAGCGCGTACATGATGTTGACGTCCACGAAGGCGCAGGCGAAGCACGCCAGGAACATGAGCCCTGGGTGGACGCACTGTATCTGCAGGTAGAAGAGGTCGCCGGCGCACACGAGGGCCG
>CBCSOI010000391.1:0-1760 GCA_965141595.1 uncultured Atopobiaceae bacterium
GGCAGGCGAGAACATGACCGTCCCGGCGGTCCCCGGCAACGTGCTGGAGGGCGAGCACCTCCTGCTGGGCGGAACCATGGAACCCGACGCCCAGGGGCGTCCCGAGGCTGCCTGGTACGGGGACGGCGCCGGGGAGCCCGCCGCCTTCCGCGAGGGTTGCGCCCTGGCCGACGTGGGCGGTCTCGTCGCCACGTGCATCTCCGGGGATGCCGCGGACGCGTTCGTGTCCGCCGTCTTCACCTGCTACGTACCGGCGCCCGGCAGGCTCGCCGGCGCCCTGTCGCTCATGGGCGACGGCCGCGTGGTGGCCCCCGTGCTCCTGGCCGGGCTCGCCCCCAAAGAGTTCTGCGTCTGGTGCCCGGCGGAGCTCGCTGCGGGACTGGGGGAGTGGATGCGCGGCATCGCCGCCGTGGAGTCCGGCGGCGTGGCCCCCTACGCCTCGGTGGGGTTCTCCCACGGCGCCCCGCTCTCCACGACCCTGATGCTCGCGGGCCCAGAGGCCGCGGACGTCCTCGGCGACTACCTGTCCGCTGGGGCGAGTCTCCCCGAGCCGGGGACCCTCGCCAACGTGCGCCTCGACGCCATCGACACCGTGGTCATGCGCCCCGAGGTGGGCTCCTTCGCCCCTTATCTCGTGGTGGTGCCGGACGCCTCCGCGCGTGTGCTCTGGAGGAGCCTCCTCTCGTTCCAGGCCGTCGCCCCCGTGGGCACCTCCGCCGTGTGGGGGAGGGTCGCCGAGGAGGCACCCGGCCTCGTGGACTTCCTCGACGAGCCCATGGGGCGACGCCTCCCCGCCGACCTCGGGCTGCAGGGTCTCCTCAGACCCGGCGGCGACTTCATCGGAGCCCGCGCCCTCGAGGGCGCGGACGAGCGGACGGAAGGGTAGGCCATGTACTCCATCTTCACACCCGACGCCCCCCAGCCCTCCGGGACCTTCTCCCAAGGGGCCTCCGCGGCACGCTACGTGTTCGTCTCGGGACAGCTCCCCATCGACCCGGCGACCGGCGTGCTCCGCGATGCCTCCATCGGCGTCCAGACGGTCCAGGTGATTCGCAACGTCGAGGCCGTCCTCGCCGACGTCGGCCTGGGCATCGAGTCGGTCTGCAAGGTCACGCTGTTCCTCACCGACCTCAACGACCTCGAGGCCGTCGACGAGGTGTGCTCGGAGCGGTTCGAGAAGCCGTACCCGGCCCGCTCCGTGGTGGGCGTCTCGGCGCTGCCCCACGGCGCGTCCATCCAGATGGAGTGCGTGGCCTGCCGATAGGGCGAAGCCCGGGTGCCGGAAGGTCCCACGGGGGTACAATGAAGGCTCAACCGACACTCCAGGAGGCATCGATGCAGAACAATACGGGCGCTTCCCAGAACAACCAGGCGGCATCCGACTCCACCACCATCTTCCGCATGCCGTCCACGGACGCCACCGTGCCGGACCTCATGGGTGCCCAGCGTCTCGCAAACCCGACGCTCTCCATCGTCAAGGGGCCCCACACCGGCACCACCTTCGTGCTGGACACCCCCGAGGTGACCATCGGCCGCGACCCCTCCAACACCGTGTTCCTCAACGACATGACGGTCTCGCGGCACCACGCCAAGATGCACCTGGCCCCCGGCGCCGACACCGTGGAGGACCTCGGCTCCCTCAACGGCACCTGGGTCGACGGCGCCATCGTCAACCGGGCCATGCTCGAGGACGGCTCCACCATCCAGATCGGCACCTTCCGCATGATCTTCCACACCACCCAGAGCACGAGCCGCATCCA
>CBCSOI010000392.1:0-1746 GCA_965141595.1 uncultured Atopobiaceae bacterium
CCCGACAGCAGGGAGGGAGCGCCCGCCCCTCTCGGCGGCGACGTCGAGCAGGGCGTCGGCCACGCGGCGGAGCGCCCGGGCGCAGTCGGGGTCGTCGGCGGCGGGGCCCTCCCCCATCATCCGGACGGCGCGGGCGGGGTGCCCCTGCTCGAGGGCGGCGAGGGCACGGCAGAGGTCGGGTCGTCCGGAGGAGCGGGCGGAGGAGGCGAGCGAGCGGAGGACGTCGCCGGGTCCGAGCGTGCGGTCGCCGCGCCAGGAGCGGTCGAGCCGCCAGGCCTCCGCGGGGCCGGGGCCGAGGGGCCCCCTCATCCAGAACGAGGTCACGGCTCCGAGGCGCGTCCAGGAGCGGTCCGCCGCGGCCGAGAGGCGCAGGGTCTCCTCGACGGGCGTCTCGGCGAGGAGCTCGCGGCGGAGCGGCCACTCGCGGGCGCGGTGGGCGAGGTCGAAGACCGTGACGACGAAACCGGCGACGAGCCATGCGAGCTCGTCGGACCGGTTCGTTGCCGCCCCGCCGTGCGGTCCCGAGCTCAACGGGCGCCGTCCATGCGGTCGAGCACGAGGCGGTAGCCGCCGGAGCCGCCGTTGAGGAACTTGGAGACGCGGCTCACGGTGGTCGAGGAGGCGCCGGTGGCCTTCTGCACGCTGGCGTAGGGGTCGCCCGCGTCGAGCAGGCGGGCCACCTCGAGACGCTGGGCCAAGTCGTCTATCTCGCGGACGGTGCAGAGGTCGACCATGAGGGCCTTGGCCTCGGCGACGGTGGAGACAGACACGAGGGCGGCGGCCAGGGCGTCCACATCGGGTCTGCTCATCTGCTCTTCGCGCCGTCGGTCCATGGGGTCTCCTGGGAACATACCTTCATATCTGACACGTCACCCTCCCATGGTACGGCACACCGGGGACCGCAGGACATGGGTTTTATCGGCCGTTGGCTCGTCACGTTCATCGCCACCATCGTCACCGTGAACATCGTCCCGGGCATCTTCGCCGTGGGCGGCCAGTGGGTGGGCCCGCTCGCCTGCGCGCTCGTGCTGTCGCTGGTGAACGTCTCCATCAAACCGGTGCTGCAGGTCATCGGGTTGCCCATCACCGTGCTCACGCTCGGCATCTTCTACATCGTGATCAACGCAGTGCTGCTCGAGCTCTCCAGCTGGCTCGCCCGCGCGGTGCTCGGCGTGGGCATCTACATCGACAGCTTCGGCGCAGCGTTGATCGGCGCCATCGTGATCTCGCTCGTGTCGATGGTCCTGTCGTCCGTGATGGGGGTGGACTAGCGGGGGTCTTCGCGACCTGGAGTCCCGCGTTCTGCATCATCGGGCGCAGATCGGACGTCCTCAGATGCGCCCTCACGATGCAGAACGCGGGACATGCGCTATGCCCCGGCTGGGGGATGGCTTAGGGGCGCTCGTCGAGGGCCGGGGCTTCGCGAGTACCGTTAAGCTGTCCCAACGGCTGTCCCAACACCCGGACACTTTTGTCCCAATGGTCGGGCACTTCTGTCCCATCATCACAGGCTGAACCGCCGTCGCTTTACTCGGGCACTTTTGGTGTCACGCCCGGGCGCCGCGACCGGTGCCGCGCCACCGTGGTGCCTTTTCCAGGGAGCCACGCTACCGTGGCGCGCTTTTTCGGCCTTCCAAGGGGTTTACCGCGCCACTGTGGTGCGCCGAGACCGACATCGCGCCACCGTGGCGCGTGACACCGGGCCTGGCCCATCTGCCACTTCGTCTGTTACTTACCTTATGCAGC
>CBCSOI010000393.1:0-1744 GCA_965141595.1 uncultured Atopobiaceae bacterium
TCAAGCACGAGGTCCATTCCACGAGCCGCACCCACACCCGGGACCGGTCCAAGCCCATCGGCAAGACCAAGAGCGAGGTCACCGAGCAGGAGAGCGTCGTGGAGGAGCCGGTCATCTCCGCCAACGCCATCAAGACCATGGAGATGGGCCAGGCCATCGTCTTCGACTCCGGGGCGTGGCCGATCTTCAACAAGCTCGACACGGTCCTGCCCCCCGACTACCTGCTCCGGGAGCGCAAGATCGAGGACCCCTACAACGACTACACCCCCATCACCATCCCGTCCTCAACCGGAACCCGCCCGGACACCCTGGAGGAGCTGGCCCCCGACTGGTACGAGGTCTTCAACCGGACCCTGGAGCTCTCCGCCCAGATGGAGGACGCCAAGGAGATCTACCGCATGCACATGGGCATCCCCCAGGCCCGCTTCAAGGGGGCCCTGGACCGCGACCGCGACCGCATCTGCAAGACCATCGTGAGGATCGCCGGCATGCTGGCCGACCGCAGGCGGGAATCGGACGCATCCTCCGGCTTCAAGTCCTTCGACTACGCCAGCTCGGCGTTCGTCGACGAGGAGTTCGCCGCCGCCGTGGCCGAGGCCGAGGGCGAGGCTGCCGAGCACGCCGTGGACACCCCGGTCGACCAGGGCCCCCAGGTGCTCTTCGAGGACGGAGACGGCCACGTCCTGCTCGACAGCGACCTCACCTCCGGCGAGGCGGCCCCCTTCGAGGACGGCACCGTCGACTGCGTCGTCTTCGCCTGCGAGCGGGTCTTCCGCGAGGGGCTCGAGAACGGCGTCACCTGCTACCACGGCCAGTACCAGGACGGCTCCGTGACCATCCTGGAGCGCAGGGGCGACGCCGAGCGCCACGAGCGCGAGATCGAGGCGGAGGCCCTCGGCCGCGGGACTCTGGAGCGCGACGTCGCCGACGCCGCGGCCTTCTTCCGGCTGACCCCCGAGGGGGCCCAGTGGCTCGCGCTGCGCGACTGGGAGGGCGTCGCCCGCGGGCGCCTCGTCGAGGAGTTCGACCGTGCCCAGCGGGCCGTGAGGCCCGGGACCATGGGCTGGGACTAGGAAAAAACAGAGAGAGGAGCTGCCGTGGAGGCAGGAATCGCAGAGTCCAAGAAGACCAGGCCCCCCAGGGGCGCCACCGTCACGCTTCCCGTGTGGGTGCCCGTGGCGTCCGCCGCCGTCATCACGGTGCTCCTTCTGGTGCTTCTGGCCGTTTGCGCCGGGTGGGGGGCCGTGAGGATCTCCCAGGGCCGTGCGGAGGCGTCTCAGGCGCCCCAGGCCCAGGCCCGCCAAGGGGGTGGGGGAGCGGCCGCAGAGGCCCACTACCGCCTCGTCGAGGTCGGCGACACCCTCTACGGCATCGCCCTCGAGGAGGGCGTGCCCATGTCCGAGATCCTCGCGGCGAACCCCCTGATAGAGGACGCCGACGTCATTTTCGCCGGCACGAAGATCCAGGTGCCGGCCCACGGGGCCTGACGGCCCTGGGAGCAAGCCCAACGACGAGAGACAAGGAGCAAGGCCGTGGCCGCAAAAGAACCCATCTGCCAGTCCCTCTACATGAGCCGGCTCGGTGAGGGGGAGACCCTCGCCGACGCCATGGCCAAGGAGGGGCCGCTTCGCCTCCGCCTGAGGATGGAGGACAGGATCCGCGCCGTGGCCGAGGCCTCGACCCGTCCCAGCGGCGACCCCGAGCACCCCACCGAGACCATGAGGGCCACGGAGGCCCTCGCCCT
>CBCSOI010000394.1:0-1736 GCA_965141595.1 uncultured Atopobiaceae bacterium
CAGGTAGAGGTGGTGGCAGACCACGACGTCCGGGTGGAACGCCGCCACGGCCCCCCGCACCGCCCGGGAGAACGCCCGCACGAAGGCCTCCTCCATCGCCGGCGTAAGGTCGCGGTAGCGCGTGGCCGGGTAGGGCATCACGTCGCTCATGCCGCACACGTGGAACGGGAGCTCGTCGGTACGGAAGCGCACGGGGAAGACCGCGGCCCCGGCGGGGACGGCGCCCAGCGGGTCGCCGTCGTCGATGCCGCAGACCACCGCGGCCTCGTGGCCGGCGGCCAGCTCGCTGCGCACGAGGGCCGAGAGGTACGTGCCGCTGCCGGTGGAGTCGGGCTTCTGGGCCGAGACGTTGAGGATGCGCATGCTAGGCCCCCGCCGCGCAGTCGGCCGTGCCGCCGCGCAGCATGGCGAGCCCGTGGGAGACGGCGCCCACGACGGCGGAGAGGTTCTCCACGGCCGCCCGCGGGCTCCCGGGCACGTTGACGATGAGGGTGCGGCCGCAGATGCCGCTCACCTCGCGCGACAGGCAGCCGTGGGGCGTCTTGGCCAGGGACACCGCGCGCATGGCCTCGGGGATGCCGGGGCAGAGGCGCTCGGCCACCTCGAGCGTGGCCTCGGGCGTGAGGTCGCGGGGCGAGAAGCCCGTGCCGCCGGTGGTCACCACGAGGGCGACGTCGCGCGCCACGTAGCCGCGGAGCGCGGCCGCCACCGGCTCCACGCCGTCGGGGACGATCGCACGGTCCACCACGTCGAAGCCGTTCTCGGCGAGGAGGTCGGCGACCGCGGGGCCGCTGCCGTCGGGGCGCTCGCCGCGGGAGCCGCGGTCGGACACGGTCAGGACGGCGGCGGTGAAGGGGGCGTCGCCCTCGGGGCGGGCGTGGGACATGGCGTTCCTCTCGGGATGTCGGGCGCGGCGGCCCGATGAATCTTGAAACGTGACAGAAGTGCCCGACCGGTGGGACAGAAGTGTCCGGGTGATGGGACAGGCGTCAGCGGCCGAAGGGGCAGTGCGGGTAGGTGCACGGCTTGCAGCGCAGGCAGAGGCCGCCCTCCCCCATGGACACGAAGTCCTCGCGGGTCAGGGGCACGCGGGCCGCGATGCGCGGCAGCACGAGGTCGAAGATCGTGGCGTCGGCGTACATGACACAGCCCGGCAGGCCCACCACGGGGGTGCCGTCGTCGAAGTACGCCAGACACATCATGGCGCCCGGCAGCACCGGGGCGCCGTAGGTGACGACCTCGGCGCCGCTGCGACGGATGGCACCCGGCGTGTTGTCGTCGGGGTCCACCGACATGCCGCCGGTACACACCACGATGTCCACGCCGGCGGCCCTGGCCTCGAGGATGGCCGCCACGACGTCGTCCATGTCGTCGCCGGGGGTGGACACCGAGACGGTCTCGATGCCGAAGCCCTGGAGCTTGCCCTCCACCACGGGGGTGAAGCGGTCCTCGATGAGCCCGGAGGCCACCTCGGAACCCGTGGCCACGACGGCGGCCGTCCGGAGCGTGAAGGGCCGCACCTCGAGCAGGGGCCCGTCGGCGGCGGCCGCCTCGGCCTCGTCGAGCACCGAGGAGGGCACGGCGAGCGGGATGACGCGGGTGCCTGCGACGGGGTCGCCCTCCGACACGGCGAAGTTGCCGCGGCGGGTGGCCACCATGACGTCGGGCACGGAGTTCACGGCCATGAGGCGCGCCGAGTCCACGAGGAGCACGCCGTCGCGGACGGCGGAGAGGCC
>CBCSOI010000395.1:0-1735 GCA_965141595.1 uncultured Atopobiaceae bacterium
CGCTCGACCGCCGAGGCCGAGGACATCTGCCAGGACGTCTTCATCAAGCTCATCGGCCGTGGGCAGCCGTTCCGCAGCAAGGATCACGAGCGCGCCTGGGTCATCCGCGTGACCGCCAACGCCTGCAAGGACCTCCTACGCCGGGACCGGTCGCACCCCACGGACGCCTTGGACAGCGTCCCCGAGGCCTCCGCACCGCCCACCGTCCCCGAGGGGGCGGCCACCGAGCGCGACAGGCGCGTCCTCGCCGCGGTGACGGCGTTGCCCCAGAACTACCGGGAAGCGATCTACCTGCACTATTACGAGGGCTATAGCATCCGCGCCATCGCGGCGCTCACCGGCCGCAGCCCGGCGGCGGTGGCCCAGCACCTCAGTCGCGGCCGCAAGCGGCTGCGCTCCACCCTGGAAGGAGACCTCGATGAACTCGACGTTTGATTCCTATACCGCCGCCCTGGACGGGCTCGCCTTCTCGAGCGAGGCCAAGGCCCGCATGACCGAGCGCATCGCCGCGGCCACACGGTCGGACGGCCACGAGGCCGCGGCCGCCCCCGCCCCGGTCATCGACCTGGCGGCCGAGAGGGCCGTCGCGGCGCCCGCCGCACGACCGCGGCGCCGGCTCGGGCGCGCCGTGGCCGCCGCCGCGATCATCGCCGCCCTGGGCCTGGGCGCCGGCACCGTCGCCGTCGCATCCGGCGTCATGCCCCTGCCCTCCGACGCGCTCTCCGACATCTTCGGCTCGGCTCCCGCGGAGACGGAGCTCATCGACAGCATCGGCCATCCCATCGGCGCCAGCGCGTCCAGCAACGGAGTCACCGTGACGGCGGACTCCGTGATCGGCGACGGGACCAACTACACCGTGGTCTTCTCGATCTCCCGGGACGACGGCCGCCCCTTTGATGGCGTGACGGGAAACAGCGACGGGAGGCTCCACCTCATGGCCCCGGGTTCGAGCCTGCGCATCGACGGCGTCTGGGCGGCGGGCGGCGGCGCGTACTTCTACGACGCCGACCCCACCGACAACGCCATCCAGTACGTGGAGCAGATGTCGACGGACACCGACGGCGGCACGGGCATCGTGGGCCGCACGGCGCGCTTCTCGATGGGAGACATCTCCGCGCTCAGCGGGGACGGGACGCTCACCCCCGTCGCGACCGGCGACTGGAACCTGAAGTTCAAGATGAACTACGCCGACACGGACGTCGACCTTCCCGCAGGACAGACCGTGGGCTGGGGGGACACGACGGCCAAGGTCGACGGGCTCACCGTGTCGTCGCTCGGCGCCACCGTGCGCTACACCGTCGACGGCGAGATGCGGACCCCCGCCGAGAGTGGCAGGGTGAGCGACGCCCAGCAGGCGGAGATGGACCGCTACCTGGGGATGCCCATCCTCGTGACCTTCTCCGACGGCACCACCGAGGACCTCACCGACACGGGGACCTCCGCCAGGTCCTCGGACGGCGCCACCCACGTCACGAAGGCGGGCCAGTTCGGCCGCGTGGCATCCGTGGACGACATCGTCTCCGTGACCCTGGGCGACACGGTGGTGACCGTGAACGGTTGCTCCGTCCGGGCGTCCGATGCGACCGGAACCCGGCCCGATAAGGCCCGAGCCGCCGCGGGCCGGGGGCGACGCCTCGCGGACCGCGGCGCTCTACTCTCCGTCTGGCCCCCGCAACGGCGCCCCGCAACGGCGCCCCGCAACTGCGCACCGCCCGCCCGTCCCGGCCCCTGACCG
>CBCSOI010000396.1:0-1732 GCA_965141595.1 uncultured Atopobiaceae bacterium
GCCCAGCGATCCCGAATCGAGCGCACCTTCGGGTGCCGGCGCTGGGTCTACAACCGCTGCCTCGAGGTGCGCAAGGCCGCCTACGAGGCCACGGGGAAGTCGCCCTCCCGCTGGGAGCTCGACCGGATGCTGCCGGCCTGGAAGGCCGAGCACCCGTGGCTGCGCGAGGCGGACTCCCACGCCCTCCAGCAGGCGGTGCGGGACCTCTGCTCTGCCTACGACCACTTCTTCCGCCGGGTGAGACAGGGCGGAAAGCCCGGCTACCCCCGCTTCAAGTCGAAGTCGGACCCCGGGCAGAGCTTCCGCACCAACTGGGGCGTGTCCGTGCCCGACGAGAGGCACCTGAGGCTCCCCAAGCTCGGGGCGGTCAGGGCCCGGGTGTCCAGGCCCGTGGAGGGCCGCATCGTCTCGGCCACGGTGAAGCGGGCCCCCTCCGGCAAGTACTTCTGCGTGCTCAGCTGCACGGGTTGCCCTGAGGCCCCCATGGCCGAGGGCGAGGTCCCCGTGCTCGGCATCGACGCCGGCGTCCGGGACCTCATGGTCCGCTCCGACGGCGTCAGGGTCGCCAGCCCCAGGGCGCTCGCCAAGGCCGAGAGGCGCCTCGCCAAAGAGCAGCGCCGCCTCTCCCGCAAGAGGAAGGGGTCCAGGAACAGGGCGAAGCAGAGGCTCAAGGTGGCCAGGGCTCACGAGGCCGTGGCCGACAGGCGCAAGGACGCCGTCCACAAGGCCACGACGCAGGCGGTGCGCGAGAGCCAAGCCATCGCCGTCGAGGACCTGAACGTGGAGGGGATGAAGAGGAACCGCCGCCTGGCCAAGGCGGTCTCGGACGCCTCCATGGCCGAGGCGGCCCGCCAGCTCGAGTACAAGTGCGCCTGGCACGGCCGCCCGTTCGTCAAGGTGGACAGGTTCTACCCGTCCTCCAAGACGTGCTCGGCCTGCGGTCACGTGCTGCCCGGGCTGCCGCTGTCGGTGCGCGAGTGGCGCTGCCCGGAGTGCGGGGCGACCCACGATCGCGACCTCAACGCGGCCACAAACATCGCCCGGGAGGGCGAGAGGATCCTGAGGGAAGGTACCGCAGGGCATGCGGGAACCGCTGGGGTCTAAGATTCCAGCTACGCTTCTGGAGCGGGCGTAAGACCTACTTGCCACCCAGGTGGCAAGTAGGCAATCCGCGTCGAAGGAAGAATCCCCTTGCTTTAGCTATGGGGAGTGTCAACGGGATTGCCATGGAACCTTCTCCACTTCAAACCATATCAGGTAAGTTATCAATCGCGCCGTAAAACCCCGTCCTTCAGGGCGGGGATATAAGGCGCCCCTGGGAATCCCATGGGATCTTCTGGATTTCCCGTCCAATTTGAGAGGCCCTTAGATCCCACGGTGCCTCTACAGTACACTTGTTCTATCTCCGAAAAGCACTTCGAAGGGAGGCGCACCGTGGCCGAGAAGCGGCGTTTCTGCACGTTGCGCCTCTACCCCACGCCCGAGCAGGAGTCGCTCTTCGTCCGTAGCCTTGGGTGCTGCCGCAAGGTCTGGAACCTCGCCTTGGACCGGCACGACCGCCTCCAGGGGAAGGACGACCCCTCCTTCGACACCGACGCCCACGTGAGGCTCATCACGGCCTGGAAGAGGGACCCGGAGCTCTCCTACCTGGCCGAGGTCCCGTCCCAGGCCCTCCAGCAGTCGGTGCGCGACCTGGGGCAGGCCTTCGCCAACCGAAGGAAGAGGCCCGACC
>CBCSOI010000397.1:0-1717 GCA_965141595.1 uncultured Atopobiaceae bacterium
CGAGGCGGGCCGTGTCCACCACCACGGTGGCCGTGGCCGCCATGGAGCACTCGGTGGTCACCTCCGGGGCGTCAGGGCCCCAGCACGACTCGGCGACGATGGCGCCGAGGCACTTGGTGCGGGCCTGTTGCGTGCGCTCGGAAAGCGTGTCGATCATGGAGGCGAAGACGTCCTCGAACGAGTCACTCACGGCCATCGCCGTCCCTCCCCTCGATCCTCGCGGCAAGACGGTCGGCGACCTTCCCCTGGAGGCGCCGGAGTGAGCGGCCCATGGCGGCGCAGCCGCGCCAGACGGCTGCGGCGCAGAGGACCGAGCTCATGGCCGTGGGAGGGCCCCAGAGGAGCAGGAGCTGGGTCACGGTCCAATCGGCGGTGGCCCCAAGGAGCTGGGCCCAGAGGGCGGCGGCCCAGACGGCGACGAGGGCCGCCGCCACGACGGCGAAGACGCAGGCGAGAAGCCAGAGGGCGGCCGCGGCCGCCATGGAGAGGGCCCTCACGGTGCAGGACAGGGCCCCCTCGGGCCTCGTGTGGTTGGTCATCGGATCATCTCCTCGATGAGTTTGAGGGCGTCTGCCGGGTCGTCGAAGACGAGGCGCCCGCAGACGTCCAGGTCGACGACGCAGGATCCGGCGGCGACGCTAGTAAGGGACACGGGTACGCCGGTGACCTCGCCGTCGGCCGACGTCAGGGTCAGGGTGCCCCCGCGCACGGACGCGGCCACGGCCACGCTCCTCATGCCGGGGCTGCGGTAGCGGGCCAGGATGCCCGGGGCCCGTGCCGGGACCTCGGGGGAGGTCTCATCGGCCCTGTGACGGAGCCGCACGCCCACGGCCCAGGCGGCGAGCGCGACCGTGGGGGCGGCCCCGACGGCGAGGCCTGCCACGGGGTCGCCCATGGAGGCCAGGGTGACACCCGCCCAGGGCGCCCCTGCGGCGACGGCGACCGAGACCGCGGTGGCGGCCGCACGGGCGGCTCCCATCAGTGGGAGGCCTTCAGGGCGGTCTCCACGGACTCGCGGACCCAGGGCACCTGGGTGTCGTCGGCGCCCATGACGGCCTCGATGAGGTGGAGGCGCCCCTGGGCGCAGGCGAGCTCGTCGCGGGCGGAGGCGAGGGCGTCCTTCAGGGACCCCACCTCGGCCGCCAGGTCGGCGATCTTGGCATCGCGGTCGGCGATGCGGGCCTCCAGGCGCTCGGCCTCGTCCCGGGCGGTCGCGCGCTCCTTCTCGAGACAGTCCTGGATCACGGCCCCGAGGTCCCCGAGGACCCGTCCCATGGTGTCGGGCACCGCCTCCTTCGCCCCGGGCGTCTCGCGCCTCGAGGGCGCCGGGACCTTCCGGGGCGCCTCGGCCGCAGGGGCCTCGCCGGCGGGCCCGGAGGGTGCGCCCGGCGTCTCGACCGACGCCTCGGGCTCGGCCTCGTAGTCCTGGCCCTGGCCCTCCTCGTCGTCGATCTCGTAGTCCATGGCGCCGTCTGCGTCGGCGAACCCCCCCAGGCCTCCCTCGAAGATGTCTTCCACGACGGACCCCTTTCCATCGACGGGCCCCTGGGGGCTCTCGCGCCCGGGGCCGTTTTCTCTCTCGGGAAAACCTTGTCATACAAGGGAGGGGCCCGGAGGCTCGCCGCAGGGCATATGGAGCTCCTACCTGCGGTTATTCCCCCGGACCCCTCCAGATGGGGTGACGTATGGGCCCTAGAGTGCGACCCCTTCCTCCCTC
>CBCSOI010000398.1:0-1710 GCA_965141595.1 uncultured Atopobiaceae bacterium
GCCCGACCCTGGAGGCGGCGCTTTCCGCCCACGGACGGGACGACGCGGCCCTGCGCTTCGCCACTCCGGATGGTGCCATTGTATGGCCCTCCGGCAAGGTGAGCGTGGGGGGCGCCGTGGTGGACGAGGGGGCCGGCGTGCTCGCCCGCGTGCGCCACTTGGAGGAGCTGCGGGCGCAGCTTTCCGGCGCGGCGGCGGCCCAGGCCAAGGCTGAGGAGGCCCACCGCTTGGCCGAGGAGGCCCTGCGCCAGGCCCAGGCCACGTCCCTGGAGCTTTCCCAGGCCCTGGCCAACCTGCGCGGCCGTGCCGAGGCGGCCCGCAACACCGCGAGCGCCGCCGCCGAGAAGCTGGCCTCCTGCCGCCGCGAGCTGGAATCCGTCGAGCGCCAGCGCGCCGAGGCCGAGGCCGCCGTGGCGTCGGCCCGTCCCAACGTGGAATCCTTCGAGGCCCGGGTGAAGGAGCTGGACGCGGCGCTGAATGCGGGCAAGAAGAAGCAGGAGGCCTTAAGCGAGGAGCTGGCGCCTCTGCGCCGCGAGGCCCATCGCGTCTCCGACAGCCTCGCCGAGGCGAAGCTGGCGCAGGCCACGCTCTCCGAGCGCACTACCTACGCCGAGCGCGTCCGCGATGCCCGTGTCCGCGACTTGGAGGCCCTTGCCGCCGCGAGCGAGGAGGCCCGTGTGGCCCTGCGCGCGAAGACGGTCTCCGCCGCCCGCATCGAGCCGGTGCTCGCTCTCATCGACGAGCTGACGGCCTCGGCCCAGAAGTGGACGCGTCAGCTGGAGGAGCGGGCTACTGCCGCCGAGGACTCCTCGAGCGGGCTGCACGCCTCTGTCACCGAGGCCCGCGGCCGGGCCCATGAGGCCCACGCCCTCTTCGACGGCGTAAGCGAGCGCCTCAGTGAAGCCCGCGTGCAGAAGGGGCGGCTCGAGCTCCAGGTTGAGGCGGCGGTGAACCATATCGCGACCGACCTGTCCGTGCCCCTGGAGACGGCGCTTTCCGTGCCGCCCCTGGAGAACCGGCCCGAGGTGGAGGACGCCCTGTTCAAGATCAACCGTCGCATCGCCAACCTCGGCACCATCAACCCGGACGCCGCCGAGGAGTACGACGCGCTGAAGGTGCGCTACGACTACCTGGCCGCCCAGCTGGACGACCTCGATCGCGCCCGGCGCTCGCTCGCGAAGATCAACCGCGTCATCGACGCGCGCATGAAGGAGGACTTCATCCGCACCTACGAGGCGGTGGATCGCAACTTCCAAGAGATCTTCTCCATCCTCTTCCCCGGTGGCAGCGCGAATTTGTCGCTCGTGGATCCGGATGATCTGGAGAACACCGGCGTGGAGGTGAACGCCCAGCCCAAGGGCAAGCGCATCGCGAAGATGATGCTTCTGTCCGGCGGCGAGAAGTCGCTTACGGCGCTGGCGCTGCTGTTCGCGGTCTACCGCATCCGGTCGACGCCGTTCTACATCTTGGACGAGGTGGAGGCGGCGCTCGACGACACGAACCTGCGCCGTCTGGCGGCCTACATTGACAGCCTGCGCGACGAGACCCAGCTCATCATGATCACCCACCAGCGCCGTACCATGGAAATGGCCGACGTGCTCTTCGGCGTGTCCATGCAAGGCGATGGCGTCACCAAGGTCATCAGCCAGAAGCTCGACCAGGCCTTAAAGCACGCGGAGTAGGGGTCTCAGGCCACCTCGGCGATAATTG
>CBCSOI010000399.1:0-1704 GCA_965141595.1 uncultured Atopobiaceae bacterium
CGAAAAGTACCAAACATCGAGATCGGACCTCTCCCGGCAGTATGATTTGCAGGGATAGCGGGCCCTCTGCCGCATCGCGTCATCGCCGCCCGCGCCCTGTGCCGTACGATACCGGGCATCCGGTTCGAGAAGAGGGGGTAAGCATGAGCGCGACCTTGCCTGTCGTATCGATAACGTGTGCCGCTGCGGGGATGCTCCTCGGCCACCGGTTCTTCCTCGCCGTCGTGCGCCCGGCTCTCGAGAATCGCGGCCGCTAGCATGGGTGCTCCCACCCGCGACCTCCGTGCCTGCGTCTACGGCATGGCCGTCGGCGACGCCCTCGGCGTGCCCTACGAGTTCAGGCCCCGCGGCTCGTTCCGCTGCACCGGCATGACGGGCCACGGCTCCCACGACCAGCCGGCCGGCACCTGGAGCGACGACACCTCCATGGCCCTCGCCCTCTGCGACTCCTACCGCGCGCTCGGCACCGTGGACGCCGACGACGTGCGCCGGCGCTTCCTGGCCTGGTACCGCGACGGCGCCTACACCGTGGACGGCCTCTTCGACGTCGGCGGCACCACGGCCCGCGCCCTCGCGGCCGGCCACGGCATGGCCGGGGAGCGCGACAACGGCAACGGCAGCCTCATGCGCGCCGCGCCCATGGCCTTCATGGACGCCTCCGACGACGACGTCCGCGCCGTCTCCGCCCTCACCCACGCGCACCCCACATCCACAGAGGCCTGCGTGCGCCTCGTGGCCGTCGCCCGCGCGCTGGCCGGGGGCGCCCCGCCTCGCGAGGCGGTCCCGGACGCCGACGCCGTCGCCTGCCTGCCGGGGGACGCGGTGCGCTCCGGGGGTTTCGTCCTCGACACCGAGAGGGCCGCCTATCGGTGCCTGCTCACCACGGACAGCTACCGCGACTGCGTGCTTGCGGCCGTGAACCTGGGTGACGACACCGACACCACGGCCGCGGTGGCGGGCGCGCTCGCCGGCATCGCCTACGGGATGGAGGGGATCCCCGCGGAGTGGCTGGACGCGCTGCTCGGCAGGGACGTCGTCGAGGCCTGCCTGTTCTGAGCGGGAGGCAGCCCGACCGGTGCAACGCAGGCACGACCGGGGTCGAGCCTGTTCTTGGCAGGGGAGGGGCGTATCCTGCGATCTCGCTCCCGCAGACGTTTGGTGGTTTCCCCTCCGTGGGGCCCCAGAGCCGCCAAACATCGCGGTGTTTGGCGGTTTAGATCAGATTCCGTACCGAAAAGTACCAAACATCCGGATGGGCATCGAGAGCCTCGGGCGAGCTCCGTCCGCAGGGGGCGAGTCAATCCCACTGCATCGAATCAGGAATATGCGAAGTGACGGATGGGCCAGGCACCGCTGTCACACCCCCCCCTGTCACACCGACGATTACAGGGGGCCGGGCCCCGCGCACCAAGGCCGCACGGTAGGCCCCTCTCGACGCAAGGGCCCTTTGCTGTGCGGCCGGTCGTTCGGTAAGGCCTGTTTGTTCCTCGAAAACCGTTCGTCAAGGCCCCCTCGCGGCACGACCCCCTTACTGTGCGGCCTTGCTGCACGCGACAAAAGGGGACGGGGTGGTGCGGCCGAGAAGTCGAGGTGACGCCTTGCGGCAGACCTCGCACGCCTCGCCCGTGCCCTGTCCCGGCTGCCCGAGGGAGGCTCGGCTGGAACCCGGCCGGGTACAGGAGGGCCCCAGGCATCGCCGTCTAG
>CBCSOI010000400.1:0-1701 GCA_965141595.1 uncultured Atopobiaceae bacterium
CCGTACACGGTGTTGGGGGCTGCCGGGGCATCCTCGGTCTGGGGCATGGGGTCGTCGCCGGCCAGCACGTAGTCGGTGGAGGTGTGCACGAGCACGGCGCCGGAGGCCTCGCAGGCGGCGGCCAGGTTGGCCGGGGCCTGGGCGTTGAGGCGCTCGGCGAACCCGGGGTCCTCCTCGCAGCCGTCCACGTTGGTGGCGGCGGCGCAGTTGATGACGGCGTCGAAGCCGCCCTCGGTGACGAAGTCCATGACGGCCCGGGCGTCGCAGACGTCCAGGGGCACCACGTCGTCGCCGGCCACGTCGGTTGCCACGACCTCGCAGCTTGCCCACGCGGGGTCGATGGGGCCGATGGGCGACTCGCCGGCCGCGATGATGGAGACGAGCTCCGAGCCCAGCTGGCCGTTGGCGCCGGTGATGAGAAGCTTCTTAGGGATCAAGGGGCCTCCTAGAGGTTGCGCTCGCAGGTGTACACGGCGAAGCTCGGATGGTTCATATCCTTCTCGGACAGGTTCACCTCGACGCCCTCCACGAGCGGCCACTCCACGGCGATGTCCGGGTCGTCCCACATGAGGCCGCCCTCGTCGCCGGGGTGGTAGACGTCGTCGCACTTGTAGCAGAAGACCGCGCGCTCGCTCATGACGTAGAAGCCGTGGGCGAAGCCGCGGGGGACGAAGAACTGACGGTGGTTGTCGGCCGAGAGGACCGCGCCCTCCCACTTGCCGAACGTGGGGCTGCCGGGCCTGAGGTCCACGGCAACGTCGAAGACCTTGCCCTCCACCACGCGCACGAGCTTGGCCTGGGGGTGGTTTATCTGGAAGTGCAGGCCGCGGAGCACGCCCTGGGTGCTGGTGCTCTGGTTGTCCTGCACGAACTCGCAGTCGATACCGCCGGCCACGAAGTCCTGGCGCTTGTAGGTCTCCATGAAGGCGCCGCGGGCGTCGCCGAAGGACTTGGCGTCGACGACGGTCACCCCCTCGATGGAGGTGGGGGTGAAGGTGAAGTTGCCCGAGGTGATAGGCGTGTCCATGGCGGTCCTTCCCTGCTGGTCCGGGGTTGCGTTTTTCCCTACCACCCTAGCCCCGCCAAGGCCCGGCGCGGCGCGCACCGGGGCCAAACATCGAAATCGTAGACGGAAAAGGCGGCACGGCGCCGCTCCTGCCGCGAACGGGCCGTTGGCGACGCTAGAATCACGGGTGCACACCGTAATGCCGGACGGGGCGCGGACCCCGGGCCGGCACGGCCCAGAGAAAGGGAGACCCATGGTCATCGACGAGCACCTCGGCGAGCTTCTCAATACCCAGATCAACAAGGAGCTCTACAGCGCCTACCTGTACCTCACCTTCGCCGACTACTACGAGGAGCGCGGCCTCAAGGGCTACGCCAACTGGTACATGGTGCAGGTCGAGGAGGAGGTCGCCCACGCCAAGATCCTCCGCCGCTATCTCCTGGACAACAACTACGCGGTGAAGATGCTGGGCATTGAGCAGCCCGACCTGACCTTCGACAGCGATGAGGCCCCGCTCAAGGCCGGCCTCGCCCACGAGCACTACATCACCTCCTGCATCAACGACTGCTACGCCGCCGCCACGGCCGTCAAGGACTGGCGCACCGTGAAGCTGCTCGACTGGTACATCTCCGAGCAGGGCGAGGAGGAGATCAACGCCGAGGACATGATCAAGGACTACGAGCTGTTCGGCGGTT
>CBCSOI010000401.1:0-1700 GCA_965141595.1 uncultured Atopobiaceae bacterium
CTTCATCTCGGCGTCGGCGTCGCGGAGCTTGCGACGAAGCTCCTGGCTCTCCTTGACCGAAAGACCGCGGTAGTCGATGACGAACATGCCCTTGGAGGAGTCGAGGGACTCGTTGACCTCCTTGAGCAAGGCTTCGTTCTTCTTGGATGGCATGGTTACACCTCCTCGAGGGATTTCCCGGGCATGCCGTGCGGCTGAGGGGAAGCCTCGCAAAAGAAGAGGTCCCGTGTGGCGCCAGCCAGACGGGACCTCGAACCATCGTGTTTCGAAGACCACCTCGGCAGGCGGGACGCTCGTCCCCTTGGGTCGCCTAGGCGACACCGGCTGTCTCTGGCAGCGGACATGCTGTGTTTCGTGCAGAGACCAGTATGGCCCCTCATGCGAAGGAGTCAAGGGTCGACGACCTTCCCCTCCCCCGCTTCACGAAAAAGGGACGCGCCGGAGCGGCACGTCCCTTTGTGCGATCGTCGGTGAGAGATGCGCTAGTCGTCGAGCAGGTTGCGCACCATGGTGGGGTCGACCTTGACGCCCGGGCCCATGGAGGAGGAGAACGCCACGGACTTGACGTACTTGCCCTTGGCGGAGGAAGGCTTCACGCGGAGCAGCTCGTTGATGAGCGCGCTGTAGTTCTCCACGAGGTCCTCGACGGAGAAGGACACGCGGCCCATGGGGACGTGCACGATGCCGTAGCGGTCTGCGCGGTACTCCACACGGCCGGCCTTGAGCTCCTGGACCATCTTGGCGACGTCCATGGTCACGGTGCCCAGCTTGGGGTTGGGCATGAGGCCGCGGGGGCCGAGGATCTTGCCGATGCGGCCGACCTTGGCCATCATCGGCGGGGTGGCGATGGCGGCGTCGAAGTCGATGTTGCCGGCCTGGACGGCGGCCACGAGCTCGTCGCCACCCACGACGTCGGCGCCGGCCTCCTCGGCCTCGCGGGCCTTCTCGCCCTCGGCGAAGACGGCGACGCGAACGGACTTGCCGGTGCCGTGGGGCAGGGAGATGGAGCCGCGGACGTTCTGGTCGGCCTTGCGGGTGTCGACACCCAGGCGCACGGAGGCCTCGACGGTCTCGTCGAAGTTGGCGAAGTGGATGTCCTTCACCGTCTCCATGGCGGCCTTGGGGGTGTAGAGGCGGTTCTCGACCTTGGCCTCTGCGTCGCGGTACTTCTTGCCGTGCTTGGGCATGATGGTGCCTTCCTGTGGTCAACGGGCGCGCCGCGCCCTCCCACATCGGGCCCCTCGCGGGGCCATAGGGGAGCTAGGCTCCCCGGGACTACGTGCGATGCGCCGGGGTTACTCGGCGATGGTGACGCCCATGGAGCGGGCGGTGCCGGCGACGATGCGCTTGGCGTGCTCGATGTCGTTGGCGTTGAGGTCCGGCATCTTGATCTCGGCGATCTTGGTGAGCTGCTCGTCGGTGAGCTGGCCCACCTTGTCGCGCTGGGGCACGGAGGAGCCGCTCTTGATGCCGAGCTCCTTGAGGATCAGCTTGGCCGCCGGCGGGGTCTTGCAGACGAAGTCGAAGGAGCGGTCCTCGTAGACCGAGATCTCGACCGGGATGATGTCGCCGGCCTGGTCCTTCGTGGCGGCGTTGAACGCCTGGCAGAACTGCATGATGTTGACCTGGGCGGCACCGAGGGCGGGGCCGACCGGGGGCGCGGGGTTGGCGGCGCCGGCGGGGATCTGCAGCTTGATGAA
>CBCSOI010000402.1:0-1699 GCA_965141595.1 uncultured Atopobiaceae bacterium
GTGGACGCCGTGATCTCGTTCGTCATCCAGGTGTTCAGCAGCTTCCCGTTCCTGCTGTTCGCCATCGTGGTCATGTTCGTCATGGGGCCGGGCCTCGCCAACCTCTACGTGGCCCTGGGCCTTCTCGGATGGACCTCCATGGCCCGCCTCGTGCGCGGCGACGTCAAGCGCCTCAAGGGCGCTGAGTACATCCAGGCCTGCACGCTCTCCGGCGGCAAGCCCATGCGCATCATCCTGCGGCACCTGCTGCCCAACTGCGTGTCCACCATCATCGTCATGGCCACGCTCGGCATCCCGAGCGCGATCATGAGCGAGGCGTCCCTCTCGTTCCTCGGCCTGGGCGTCCAGCCGCCCATGTCCAGCTGGGGCCAGATGATCAGCGCCTCTCAGCCCTACATCCAGTCTTCCACGTACTTCTCGGTCATCCCGGGCATCGCGATCATCATCACGGTCATGGCGTTCAACCTTCTGGGCGACGCCATGCGCGACGCCCTCGACCCCAAGATGCGCTCCTAAGGAGGGAGGTCCCATGGCATCCGACACCCAGGACAGGCATGACGGCTCGGGAGGGCCGCTGCTCGAGGTCGACGGCCTCTGCGTGACGCTGTTCACCGACGCCGGCGAGCTCAAGTGCATCCAGGACCTCTCCTTCTCCATGCGCCGGGGCGAGACCCTGGCGGTGGTGGGCGAGTCCGGCTGCGGCAAGTCCATGACGGCGCTGTCCATCATGGACCTCATCCCCAAGCCCCCGGCCAAGATCGTGGGCGGCCGCATCCTGTTCGAGGGCACCGACCTCGTGCAGCTCTCCGACGACCAGATGCGCGCCTACCGAGGCAACGAGATCTCGATGATCTTCCAGGAGCCCATGACGTCGCTCAACCCCGTCATGCTCTGCGGCAAGCAGATCGCCGAGGGGCTTCTCGTGCACAACCCCGACATGCCCAAGGCCGAGGCCGACGCCAAGGCCCTCGACATGATCCGCTTCGTGGGCATCCCGGCCCCCGAGAAGGTCTTCAAGAGCTACCCGTTCGAGCTCTCGGGCGGCATGCGCCAGCGCATCATGATCGCCATGGCGCTGGCCTGCGAGCCCGCGATGCTCATCTGCGACGAGCCCACCACGGCCTTGGACGTCACCATCCAGGCCCAGGTGCTCCAGCTCATCGACCGCATGCGCCAGGAGACCGGCACGGCCGTCATGCTCATCACCCACGACATGGGCGTCGTCTCCGAGATGGCCGACTGGGTGCTCGTCATGTACGCCGGCCGCCAGGTCGAGTACACCCGGGCGTCCGAGCTGTTCGCCCACCCGGCGCACCCCTACGCCCAGGGGCTCATCGACTCCATCCCCTCGATGGACGCCTCCGGCGAGCGCCTCTACGCCATCCCGGGCAACGTGCCCATGCTCAACGAGCTGCCCTCGGGCTGCCTGTTCAACCCGCGGTGCCCCTACGCCCGGGATATCTGCCGCCGCGAGGTCCCCGGCTTCACGCCGGTGGACGGCGACGAGGGTCATCGCGTGGCCTGCTGGAAGTACACCGACCGCTGGGAGGAGGGACGATGACCGCCTTCACCGACGAGGACCGCGTCCTCGAGGTCCGCGACCTCGTCAAACGCTACCCCATCAAGAAGGGCTTCTTCGGGACCTCCGACACGGTGGTGCACGCCCTGGAGGGCGTCTCGTTCGACGTGCACCGGGGAG
>CBCSOI010000403.1:0-1691 GCA_965141595.1 uncultured Atopobiaceae bacterium
CTATGGCCACCACGCGGTCGCACCCGAGCTCCCGCAGGGTGAGGTCGAGGTCGGTCTGGAAGAAGCCGGAGTAGCGGCGCTTCTCGATGACGAAGTCGCGGTCGCAGGGGCCGAGGCACGCCGCCGGCCGGGCCCCGGCGGAACCCGCGACGCCGTGCGCGCCCCAGAGCTCCAACTCGCGGTCGAGACCGGGCACGTGGGCGTCGTCGAGGAAGATCACGGGGATGCCGCAGGCACGGCACGCTCCCACGACCTCGGTGCAGGCGGAGGCGAAGGCGTCGAGGGCGGGGTCGTCCTCGCGGCCCTCCACGGTGGCCTCGAGCACGTCGATGACGAGAAGGGCGGTCTTTCCCGGTTCCACAAGCATGGGGGCTCCTCGGACGTAGGTGGCTTTAAGCTATGATAGCCCAGCGTCCCGGGCGTACCCCCGCCCGCTCGCCTGAGAGAAAACCGGCCGGAAGGAAGGTCCCATGGGTCGCGTCCTGCTCGCCTGCCTCGCCCCGCTCCTGCTCGCCTGCCTGGCGTTCTCCCTTGCCTTCGCCGCCGCGACCGTGCAGGTGGGCACCGCGGCGACCGCGCTGCTCGTGGCCGCAGGGGGTCTCTTCGCCGCCGCCTGCTTCAAGGCCATCGGTGCCGCCATCCACGGCAGCTTCGCCAGGACCCTCGAGGAGCGCGGCGAGCGCATGCCCGTCTCCCCCGAGGAGGTCGCCCACTCCAGAAGGGTCGCCGCCCGCCTGACCGTGGCGGGTATCGCCTGCCTCGCGACGGCGTTCGTCGCGGGAGGCCCCGTGCTGGCCCGCATCCTCGTGGGGATCCTCAGCCTCTAGGAGGCCGATGCGCCGACGGCCCGTGGAGCGCGGCGCATACCGACTGATATCTCACCGGCGCCAGCGGTAATATAGCTACCGTTTGGACCGGGCGACGGGAGGCGGTATGGGCGACACGGGGACTGACGGGGCAAGACGGGGCAAGGGCGTGTTCGCCCGCGTGGCCCTCATGGTCGCGGGAGTGCTCCTCGTCGGTATGTCGGTCGCCCTCTCCAAGCACGCCCTCACCGGCACCACGCCCATCTCGGTGATCCCCGCCGTGGTCTACGACCTGCTGCAGGACCGGGGCGTCACCGCCGTGACCCTGGGGATGTGCTCCTTCGCCATGAACGTCGTCTGCCTCGTGGTGGAGCTCGTGCTCCTGCGGAGGCGCTTCCCCGTGGCACAGCTGCTGCAGGTGCCCGTGGTGCTCCTCATGTCGGCGTCGGTGGACCTCTGGATGCTGCTCTTCGAGGCCATCCCCAACGACGTCTACCCCGTGCAGCTGCTCTGCACCGCCGTGTCGGTCGCGGTGCTCGCCCTGGGCGTCTACCTGCAGACAGCCGCAGACGTCCTCATGACGCCGGGCGACGCCCTCGTGTCGGTGATCACGCGCCTCACGGGCCGCACCTACCACAGGGTGAAGGTCGCCTTCGACGTCGTCCTCGTGGCCGCGGGGGCCGTCCTCTCCCTGCTCTTCTTCGCCGAGCTGCGCGACGTCCGCGAGGGCACCGTCCTTGCAGCCGTGGGCACGGGCGTGGTGGTGGCGCTCTGGGCGAAGGTCTTCGCCCCCGTGGAGCGCAGGATCCCCAACGGGGCGATCCCGGGCATCCCGACGGTGGTGCCAAAGGACATCGACCGGAGCCTGGACGGGGACGGCAACCG
>CBCSOI010000404.1:0-1688 GCA_965141595.1 uncultured Atopobiaceae bacterium
TAGCGGACCCGGAGCCCTTCCTGCGCACCAACGTGGAGGGCACGTTCCGCCTCCTCGAGGCATGCCGCAAATACGATGTCCGCTACCACCACGTCTCCACCGACGAGGTCTACGGCGACCTCGCCCTCGACGACCCGGCGCGCTTCACCGAGGAGACGCCGTATCGCCCCTCGAGCCCCTACAGCTCGACCAAGGCGGCGAGCGACATGCTCGTCCGGGCGTGGGTGCGGACCTACGGCATCCGAGCCACGATATCGAACTGCTCGAACAACTACGGCCCCTACCAGCACGTCGAGAAGTTCATCCCGCGCCAGATAACCAACATCATCGACGGGATTCGCCCGAAGCTCTACGGCGACGGGAGGAACGTCCGCGACTGGATCCACACCGAGGACCACTCCTCAGCCGTGTGGGCCATCCTCACGAAGGGCCGCGTCGGCGAGACCTACCTCATCGGCGCGGACGGCGAGAAGAGCAACATCGACGTTCTGCGTGCGATCCTGACCGCCATGGGCCAGTCCGAGGACGCCTTCGACTGGGTGCGCGACCGCTCCGGCCACGACCGCCGCTACGCCATCGACAGCACAAAGCTCCGAACGGAGCTCGGCTGGCGGCCCCAGCACACGGACTTCGCCGAGGGGCTCGCGCGGACCATCGCCTGGTACCGCGAGCACGAGGGCTGGTGGCGACCGGCCAAGGAGGCCACTGAGGCCAAGTACGCATCCCAAGGGCAGTAGGAGGTTCACTAGCATGTCCATCGAATACGAGAAAGAGTTGCAGGTTTCGGAGACCGGCATCCCGGGCCTCAAGGCGATAGACCTCTCCGTCCACGGCGACTCCCGCGGTTGGTTCAAGGAGAACTGGCAGCGCGAGAAGATGGTCGCCCTCGGGATCCCCGACCGCCGGTGGGTGCAAAACAACATCAGCTACAACGAGAAGCGAGGCGCAACGCGCGGCATCCATGCCGAGCCGTGGGACAAGCTCATATCCGTCGCCACCGGCTCCGTCTTCGGCGCGTGGGTGGACCTCCGCGCGGGGAGCGAGACCTACGGCAAGGTCTACACCTGCATCCTCGACCCGAGCAAGGCAATCTATGTACCGCGCGGCGTGGGCAACTCCTACCAGGCCCTCGAGGACGGGACGGCCTACGCCTACCTCGTGGACACCCACTGGTCCGCCGAACAGAAGAAGACCTACACGTTCGTCAACCTCGCCGACCCGGAACTTGCCGTCGCATGGCCCATCCCGCTTGAGGACTGCGAGATTTCCGAAGCGGATAAGAACCATCCTTACCTCAGGAACGTCG
This sequence comes from uncultured Atopobiaceae bacterium, assembly GCA_965141595.1. Classification (GTDB taxonomy): domain Bacteria; phylum Actinomycetota; class Coriobacteriia; order Coriobacteriales; family Atopobiaceae; genus Granulimonas. Next base: position 1,307 of record CBCSOI010000404.1, read on the forward strand.
CCCCCATGCGCCCCAAGCGCACGCTCGTCACCGGTTGCAACGGCCAGCTCGGTAGGGCGGTGCGCAAGCTCGCCGAGGAGCTCGGCATAGACCCCACGTTCGACTTCACCGACATCGGCGACTTTGACTTTTCCGATGCTGCGCAGTACGAAAAGGTAGACTGGCCGCTCTACGGCACGGTGATCAACTGCGGCGCCTACACCGCCGTGGACGAGGCCGAGACGCAGGAAGGCCGCGTGGTGGCGTGGAAGGCAAATGCCACGGGCCCGGCACTGCTCTCCAAGACATGCGCCGAGCATGGCATCACGCTCGTGCACATCAGCTCCGACTACGTGTTCGACGGCACAAGAGCGGAGCATACAGAGGACGAGCCCCTCAGTCC
>CBCSOI010000405.1:0-1686 GCA_965141595.1 uncultured Atopobiaceae bacterium
TCCCGCCGGTGCCCGTCCCGTGCCTCTCCCGGCTCAAGCAAGGCATGCGCGCCCTCGCCGATGCGGCGGCGGGGGCCCCGCTGCCCGAGGCCGTGCGTGCGGGGTCCCGGGAGGCCGTCGACTTCTCCGACGTGGTGGACCAGGAGGCGGTGAAACGGGCCTGCGTCGTGGCGGCGGCAGGCGGCCACGGCATGCTCATGGTGGGGCCGCCCGGGACCGGCAAGACCATGGTGGCGCGGCGCATGGCCACCATCCTGCCGCCCCTCGAGGGGGAGGAGCTCATCGAGGCGGCCGTGATCCACTCGGCGGCGGGCCTCGACGCCTCCGGCATCCTCGCCGGCGAGCGCCCCTTCCGCGCGCCGCATCACACGGTGACGTGCGCCGGGCTCGTGGGAGGGGGCCGCCCGGTGGGCCCGGGCGAGGTGTCGCTCGCCCACTGCGGCGTGCTCTTCCTCGACGAGCTCCCCGAGTTCGCCGGAAACGTGCTCCAGACCCTGCGCCAGCCCTTGGAGGACAAGCGCGTGGTGCTCGTGCGGGCCGACGGCACCTACCGCTTCCCGGCCGACTTCCAGCTCGTGGCCGCGGCCAACCCGTGCCCCTGCGGGCACCTGGGGGACCGCGGCAGGGAGTGCACATGCTCGGCGGCACAGGTGCAGCGCTACCAGGCCCGGGTTGGAGGTCCCCTCATGGACCGCATCGACATCGTGTGCGACGTCGCGAGGCCGCGGCCGGGCTCCATCATCCGCGGCGAGGAGGGCATGGGCTCGGCCGAGATGCGCGACCAGGTGCTGGCGGCGCGGGAGTTCGCCTCCTGGCGCCGCTCCCAGGGTGTGGTCGACGGCCCCGTGTCGTCCCTCGGGCTCGACGAGGATGCATCCGGCCGTCTCGACCTCCTCGCCCGCACCGCGTCGCTCGGCGGCCGCGCGGTCACCCGTATCGCGCGGGTGGCGCGCACCGTGGCAGACATCGAGGAGAGCCGGGCTGTCACGGCGCAGCACGTCGCCGAGGCCTCGCTCTGGCGGCAGAGGGAGGTGGCCTGACATGGCGGCCGAGTTCGAGCTCGTCCCCGGCGACGACCTGTGGCCGCCCCTGGTGGGGGAGGGGTCCGGCATCGGGCGCATCTACGGCCGCGGCGACCCCTCCGTGCTCTCGACACCCTGCATCTCGGTGGTGGGGGCCCGGCGCGGGACGCCCTACGGCCTGGCTGTGGCCTCGCTGACGGGGCGCGTGGCCGCCGAGGCAGGGCTCACGGTGGTGTCCGGCGGGGCCCTGGGGGTGGACGCCGCCGCGGCGCGGGCTGCGCTCGCGGCGGGCGGCCGCACCGTGGTGTGCGCGGGCACCGGGGCCGACCTCGTGTACCCGGCGAGCAGTCGCGACGTCTTCGAGGGGGCGCTCGCCCAGGGAGGTGCCGTCGTGGCCTTGGCGCCCTGGGGGACCCAGCCGAGCCGGTGGACCTTCCCCAAGAGGAACCGCCTCATCGCGGCCCTCTCGCCCGTGCTCGTGGTGACCGAGGCCGGTGTGCCCTCGGGGACGTTCTCCACTGCCGACGCCGCCGTGGAGCTCGGGCGCACGGTCTACGCAGCTCCCGGTTCCATGTTCTCTCCGTCGTCGAGGGGCACCAACCTGCTCCTCTCCCAAGGCGCCACCATGATCGTGGACGAGGAGTCGCTGGAGATGTCCATATCC
>CBCSOI010000406.1:0-1683 GCA_965141595.1 uncultured Atopobiaceae bacterium
AGCGCGCCGTCATCGTCCACAACGCCGTGGGCGACATGGGCGGCGGCATCGTGAACACGGGCTCGCTCGACCTCACGGGAGGCACCGTGGCCCACAACTCCGCACGGCGCGGCGGCGGCATCCTCAACGCCGGCACCGCGAGCGTGGTGGGCGCCCTCGTGGGGCGCAACACCGCCGAGACGGCCAACGACTTCTACAACTACCTCGACGACGGCTCGCGGGGCACCTTCACCCTCGACGCCCCCGACGACGACCCCTCCCTCGCCGCCCTCGGCTGGTGTGAGGAGGGCGTGCCCGGCACGGTCTCGCACTTCGTCCTCGACAGCGAGGAGCGCCACCTCTCTGCCGCCCCGGTGTGGGAGGTGCGGTTCCTGCCCGCCGACGGGTCGGACGCCTCCGTGACCCTCGTGGAGCCGGGCGCCGCGCTCGACCGCCCCGACGGCGGCGGCACGGACTGGGTGGACGACGCCACGGGGCTGCTCTGGGACTTCGACGAGCCCGTGGAGCGCGACCTGACGCTCCTCTCCCTCGACCTCGACGTGGAGGGGGAGCTCGACGGCGATATGGCACCCGGCGGAGACGCGGCGGCCGACGGCACCGGGCCCGTCGGCGACGGCGAAGGCGCCCGGGAGGCCGTCCCCGGGACGGCTGCGGCGCCGGACGCGCCCGACGCCGCCCCGGGGGCCCCGACCGGGCCCCGCGGCGACGGGAGGGGCGGCGCCATCACCGGTGCCATCGTCATCGCGGCGACCGCCGCCGGGCGCATCTCGGGACGAATGCGCCGACGCGGCAGGACAGGGGGCCCCAAAGAGGGGTAAGCTCGTGGCGTCAGTTTCAGGGCGGGGTGAAAGTCCCCACTGGCGGTAACCCCTGAGGGGGAAGCCCGCGAACCGCGTGCGCGCGGCCGACCCGGTGGGAATCCGGGGCCAACGGTCACAGTCCGGATGAAAGAAACGGAGTCGCCATGCCTGCGCAGCAGAACCGTCCCTCCTCCCATGCCACGTCATCGTCCTCCGGCGGCTGGAACAGCCGGCGGGTGGCCGTCTCGGCGCTCTTCTGCGCCCTGGCCATCGTGGCGAGCTTCATCGAGATCCCCCTCTTCCCGCCGGCGCCCTACCTGAAATACGACCCCTCCGGCATCGTGGGCCTCGTCGCGGGCCTCGCCTTCGGGCCCGCCGTGGGCTCGGCGGTGGCCGTGCTCCCCTGGGCGATCCACCTGTTCGTGGAGCCGTTCGGCGCCGTCATGGGCATGGCGTGCTCCCTCGCCGCCGTGCTGCCGGCGTCCCTCGTCTACCGCCGGCGCCGCACCCGCGCGGGCGCCGCGGCGGGCCTTGCCCTGGGCTCCGTCGTCGCCATCGCCGTGGCGGTGGCCGGCAACATCGTCATCACGCCCCTCTACAGCGGCGTTCCCACCGAGGCCGTGATCGCCCTCATCGTGCCGGTGCTCCTGCCGTTCAACCTCATCAAGGTCGTCGTCAACGACGTCGTCTGCTGGCTTGCCTACAAGCCCGTCTCCGACATGGTGGGCCGATAGCGGTGGCAGCGGCCACCGGGCGTGGCCCGGCCTGCTCCCTCAGGGGGGTGCGCTTCTCCTACGACGGGGGCGCCACCTGGGCCCTCGACGGCGTGGACCTCGACGTCGCCTTCGGCGAGCGCGTGTGCCTCTTGGGCGCCAACGGCTCC
>CBCSOI010000407.1:0-1679 GCA_965141595.1 uncultured Atopobiaceae bacterium
AGTCGCACATGGACAACCTCGGCTCCACCGGCCGCGCCTAAGGCGGGCGGGCAGGCAAAGAGTCGCCGAGAAAGGTGGCCCGGTCGCGACGGTTCGCGGCCGGGCCACCGACGTCTTCAGGCGCTCACTGCTCCAGGCGGCGCACCGACAGGCTCACGGTCTCGAGGGACTGGGAGCTGATGAGGTCGTAGACCTCGCCGTTGGTGGCCGTGGTGGGCTCCATGGTGAACTGCGTGTTGGGCGCCACGTCCTGGGAGACCACCACGTAGCCCGAGAGGGCCGCGAGGTCGGGGCCGCCCACGTAGCTCCCGTCCTCGCAGTCCGCCTGGAGCCTGAGCATCGTCAGGCCGTAGCTGTCCCACAGCTGGCCCTCGGAGGGCACATAGCCGCACTCGGCCAGGTTGCGGCCCACGTAATCGCGCACACAGGCCGTGTACCTGTCGGGGAATGCGTCGATGGGTGTCATGTCCACCGGTTGCGGGTCGGGCTCGCCCACCTTCTTGACGGCGAGCACCACCTCGCAGTGGCTCTGCCAGGCGACGATGCCTGCGACCTCCTCGTCGTCGATGGTCCTGAACTCGATGTCCACCTGGGTGTTCATGGGCAGGTTCTGGTCGAACACCACGTAGTCCTTGAGGCCCTCCTCGTCTTTCGGATCCACGTAGACGCCGCTCGGGTCGACGTAGACCAGACGGATCATGGCGTCACCGAGCGACTCCCTGCGCTGCCCCGAGGCATCGGTGAACCCCACGGACGCCGCGTTCTTGCCCTTGTAGTTCTTGATGTACTGCACGTGGGGGTCCGAGGAGGTCTTGGGCTCCTCCTCGGCAGGGGCCGGGGCCGCGGGCTGCCCGCCACCGGAGGCGTCGCCGCCTGCCGGGGAGCCGCCGCGCCCGCACCCCGCGATGCCCAGGGCCGAGAGGCACAAGGCCCCCAGGAAGGCCCGGCGCCCCACCGGTGTCTCAACGTTTCTTCTCATCGCTCTCTCCAATCGTCTCTTCTCTCGTAGCGGCGGCCTCCGCCGCCTTTCGCACCGCCTCCGACGAACCCGGCCCAAGCCAGAGGTCCATGGCCAGCGCCATGCCCGGCCCGTCCACGAGCCCCGGCGCGGCGAGGAGGACCGCCAACGGGGACGGCACGCGGCCACCGTCGTCACCGGAGGGCAGGTCCGGGTCCAGGGCCTCCTGCACGCGCACGTGGCGGGCCACGATGCCCTCCACCGCCCCGGCATCCCCGCCCACCGCGGCGAGGAGGGCCTCGGCCTGGAGCAGCCGCCCCGCGACCTCCTCGGCCTGCTCGCGCAGGCGCGCCACCTGCACGGCGAGCATGTCCTCCACCGTGCGGCCGGCGGCGCGGCTGCCCTCGAACTCCGCCTTGACCTCCGGGAGGCTGAGCCCCCGGCGGCGCAGCTGCCCCACGAGAAAGAGCTGGGCGAGGTCGTGCCCGTCGTAGGTGCGCCTGCCCCAGGCGGTGTCGGTGGGGTCGAGGATGGCCACGCCGCCGCGGCCCCCGTAGCAGGCCCGCTGGATGTCGCGGCGACCGAGGCCGAGCAGCCGCTCGACCTCCGAGATCCTCCATCCTCCCCGCACCGTGCCCTGGTCCATGCCCACGCCTCCCAGGTCCCAGCCAAGCTGTTCAATCCGTGAACAGCAAGCCGGGTCCGTGGGGGCGGGGCACCC
>CBCSOI010000408.1:0-1678 GCA_965141595.1 uncultured Atopobiaceae bacterium
GGGGATCGGCGCGGTGGCAGGCGTTCTTGAGGTTGAGGCGGCCCTCGTCCGAGAAGGCCGTGCCCGTGCGCGCCGTGCGGGTGGGCAGCACGCAGTCGAACATGTCCACACCCACGCCGACGCCCTCCACGAGCGTGGTGGGGTTGCCCACGCCCATGAGGTAGCGGGGCTTGTCCCGCGGCATGTACTCGCCGGCGAGGGGCGCCAGGGTCTCGAACATGACGTCGTGGCTCTCCCCCACCGAGTAGCCGCCGATGCCGTAGCCCGGGAAGTCGCCGATGTCCTCGAGGCGCCGCAGGCTCCTGAGGCGCAGGTCGAGGTCCATGCCGCCCTGGACGATGCCGAAGAGCGCCTGGTCGGGCCGGGTGTGGGCCTTCCAGCAGCGCTCGGCCCAGGCGCTCGAGAGGTCCACGGCCCGTTCGAGGTAGGAGCGCTCGCAGGGGTAGCCGGGGCAGACGTCCAGCTGCATGCAGATGTCGGAGCCGAGGAGCTCGGCGATGCGCATGTTCTCCTCGGGCGTCCAGGTGACGTAGGAGCCGTCGTAGTCCACGGCGCGGAAGGTCACGCCGTCATCGGAGAGACGCACGTGGTCTCCATGGGAGAAGACCTGGAACCCGCCGGAATCGGTGAGGATGGGGCCGTCCCAGCGCTCCCAGGCGTGCAGGCCGCCCATCTGGGCGACGAGCTCGGCGCCCGGGCGCATGGCCAGGTGGTACGTGTTGGCGAGGATGATCCTGGCGCCGAGGTCGCGCACCATGGAGGGCATGAGGCCCTTGACGGTGGCCTTGGTGCCCACGGGCATGAAGATGGGGGTGGGCACGTCGCCGTGGGGCGTGTGGAGCACGCCGGCCCGCGCGTGGGTGGCGGGGTCCTCGGCGACGACGTCGAAGGTGAAGGGGAAGGGCTGCTGGCTCACGGGTCCTCCAGAGGGTCTGCGGTGGGGCCAAGTCTAGCAGCGTCGGCATGCCCGGCGGCAGCGGGGCGCCGGGGCGGGTACAGTGGTTCACATACGGATGGAACGGCTTTCGGGAGGTCCCATGGCGGACGATGCCGGGCGGAACGGGCAGGAGCAGGACGACCTGCAGGGCACTGACGTGACGGAGGACCGCGTGGACGCGGCCGCGGGGACGACGGCGGACGGCGCCCCGGAGACGGACGGGCCGGCTGCCCGCGGGCCGGTCGCGAACGGCGACGAGCAGGCCGCGGACGACGGCGACGCGCCGTCGTCGGAGGACACGGCCGAGGGGGACGCCCCCAAGGAAGGGGCCTCCGCGGGAACGGCCGCCGACGTCGTGGACCGCGCCCGCAAGGCCGCGGGCTCAGTGGCCAACGGCGCCCGCAAGGCCGCGGGTGCGCTGGGCCAGGAGACCGTGAGCGGCTGGAGCGCCATGCGCGCCGTGAGCCAGGCCAAGCGCGCCCACGGGGAGGCCGCCGACCGCCTGGCCGAGCTCAAGGCCACCATCGAGGAGGACAGCCGCACGCTCGCCCACCGCCGCGAGGTGGAGGCGACCTACGACGAGCTCGTGGCCGAGCAGACCGCCGCCCTTGAGGCGGCCCGCCATGCGCAGCAGGACCTCTCGGACGGGATCGCCGCCGCCGAGGCGGAGGTGAAGGCCCGCGAGGACGACCTCGAGGAGCACAAGACGAGGAACGAGCGCGACCACCGTCCCTACAAGAC
>CBCSOI010000409.1:0-1664 GCA_965141595.1 uncultured Atopobiaceae bacterium
GACGTCCCCGGCCACTGGGAGTAGGCACTTAAGGACACCGAGTCTCCCGAAGGGGCCCCGTATGGGGCCCCCTTTTTCCTGCCTCCGGACCACCCCTGTCCCAATGGTCGGACACTTTTGTCCCAACATCAATCGAGCAATAGGCGAAGTGACAGATGGGTCAGGCACCGTTGTCACAGGCGCGCGTCGTGGGCCTCGGCCGCCTTCCTCGCGCGGGCCCAGCGGGCCTTGGCCTCCCCCTCGGCGACGTCGCCCCATGCCTGCTCCCAAGACCTGAAGCCCAGGCTCTCGTAGAGGACCACCGCCGGCCAGGACTGTGCCTGCGTGGAGAGCTGCACGGGCCGGCCGCCGGCCGCCGCCAGCGCCGCCCGGCACACGGTGCGCGAGAGCCCGCGGCGCTGGTGCCCCTCGGCCGTCATGACCCAGTGCAGCCGCAGCGGCGCGGCCTCGGGGTACTTGCCGGCGCAGAGCGTGCAGGTGGCCGCCAGGTCCCCCTCGGGGCCCAGGACGAAGAAGTGGCGCGCCGCGACGTCGGGCGCCTGCAGCTCCCGCCACTTGCCCCGGGCCTCCTCAAGCGAGAACGGAAACCCGAGCGACGTCATGAGGGCCGCCCACTCCTCCCCCATCGAGCCGGGCTCATCGGCCCAGCGGTACCCCTCCGGCAGGCCCGGCGCGGGACCGACGGCGGGTCGGGGGCAGACCATGAGCAGGTCCTCGTAGGGGATGGCGTCGTCGAGCTTGGTCATGGGTCGTCTCCTCCTCACCGGGGGCCACCGGCCCCTCTCTCAGTCGTCGGCCGCCGGCCGGCCTCTCTCGGCACCTGAATGCAATTGGGGGCGACCTCGGGGGCTCCTCGGCACCGGAATCCGCCCTCATCCGCGTTCAGGTGCGCTGAATCCGCCCCTGGACGCGTTCAGGTGCCGAGAGGGTCGCCCTCAACCGCGTTCAGGTGCATGGCATGGCGCCGCGACCCCGCTCATGCGTACACGCCGCGCAGCGAGTACCAGCCGTCGCGCTCCTCCACGGCCAGGGGCACGCCGAACAGCGCCGTCATGGTGTCGTCGCGCAGCAGCTCGGCCTTGGGGCCGTCGGCCACCACCCGGGCGTCGCCGATGAGCAGCACGCGCCCGATGGCCGGGATGATGTCCTCGGGGTAGTGGGTCACCAGCACCACGGAGCGCCCCTCCGCGGCCAGCGTGGCCATGGTCTCGCGCACGTGGTACATGCCCTCGGGGTCGAGACCCGTGCAGGGCTCGTCGAACACGAGCACCCCCGGGTCGCGCACGAGCTCGCGGGCCACGAGCACGCGGCGCACCTGGCCCGTGGAAAGCGTCATGACGTCGCGGTCGGCCAGCCCGGCGATGCCCAGGCGCCCCAAGGCGTCGGCTGCCAGCCTGCGGTGCTCCCCGGTCACCTCGCGGCGCATGGGCAGCCCCAACGTGCCGAAGAGGCCGCCCACCACGATGTCGGCCACCGGAAGGTGCACGCGCACCTGGTCGTGCATGGTGCCGCTCACCACGCCCAGGCAGGCGCGGATGTCGGAGAGCGCGGGGCGGTCCTGGCCGCGGAAGCGCACCGGCGGCTCGTCGCGGTGCAGCGGCAGCACCTCGCGGGTGAGCAGCTGCACGAACGTGGACTTGCCGGCGCCGTTGGGCCCGAGACGC
>CBCSOI010000410.1:0-1656 GCA_965141595.1 uncultured Atopobiaceae bacterium
TGTCGGTGGTGGAGGGGTCCACGAGGCGCGTCCACCCGTAGACGAACGACTTCGCCGTGACCTTGGAGCCGTCGTGGAAGGTGGCGTCGTCGCGCAGGTGGAAGGTCCACTCGTCGGCCGCGTCGTTGCACTCCCAGGTGAGGGCCATGCACGGCACGAGCTCCTTGGTGGTGGGGTCGTAGCGTGTGAGCGGGTCGAACAGCTGGTAGCACACGGCCATGGCGATCTCCTCCTCCAGGGTGTAGGGCTCCACGCCTGAGGGGTTCTGGAAGCCGTAGCTGAGCGTGCCGCCGGACTGGCCGGCGGACTGGCCGCCGTCCCGCCCCTGCCTGCACCCGGCGAGGGCCGCCGCAGCGGCCGCCGTGGCCAGGGCGCCTGCCTTGACGAACTGCCTGCGCTCGAGGTTCTCGGTCATGGTGGTCTCCTCCGTCGTGGACGCGCTTGAGTGAATGGTGCGCCGCCGGCCGGTCGGGTCTGCCGGGCGGATGCCCTCCCTTTCCTGTCTCTTAACTGACAGGCAACGGCCCGGCCCTATGCTGGTGCGGACCGCCCCGGTGAAGCGGGGGCGCGACGAGGGGAGATGCTGTGGCCGCGACCGTCGCCGAGAAGACCGGCACCATGGACTTCCACGGTTACCGGACCTGGTACCGCGTGGTGGGGGAGTGCGCCCCCGGACGGCTGCCGCTGCTCACCATCCATGGCGGGCCGGGCAACAGCCATTACTACCTGCGGTCCCTGGATGCCCTTGCCGAGAGGTGCGGGCGGCAGGTGGTCTACTACGACCAGGTGGGGTGCGGAAACTCCAGCCCGTTGGCAGACGTGGCGGCCGAGGCCTCCGCGGGGCTCTTCGAGGAGGAGCTCGTCGCGTTGCGCAGGCACCTGGGGCTCGACCGCTGCCACATCCTGGGCCAGAGCTGGGGCGGCATGCTCGCCATGCAGTACGCCTGCCACCACCCCGAGGGTGTGGCGTCCATGGTGGTGGCGAGCTCGCCGGCGTCCATGGACCTCTGGTTGGAGGAGGCCGTGCGCCTGCGCGGCTACCTGCCCCGGGAGATGGCCGAGGCCCTGGCCCAGGCCGACGAGGACGGCGACTACGGGCGACCCGAGGTCGAGGCGGCGAGTGCCGAGTACTACCGGCGCCACGTGAGCGCGGTGCCCGAGGACGAGCGCCCCGACGACGTGCGCAAGCCCTGGCCTGACCCCCACGGCGACGAGGTCTACCACGTCATGCAGGGCATGAGCGAGTTCGTGGTCACGGGCAAGCTGAGCGGCTGGTCCGTGGTGGACGGGCTGCCGTCTGTGACGATCCCCACCCTCGTGACCTCCGGCACCGCCGACGAGGCCACAGCCCTGGTGTGCAAGCAGATCGTGGACGCCATCCCCGGCGCCCGTTGGGAGCTGCTGCGCGGCACGCACTGCGTGCACCTGGAGGACCGGGAGGGCTACAACGCCGTCGTGGAGCGGTTCCTGGAGGCGCACGACGGGTAGGGGGCGTCCTCTGGACCCCCTCGCCACCAACCTCCTCCTTGCCACCGACCTCCCCCTCGCCACCTGAACGCGATTGAGGGCGACTCCCGGCGGTTCTGCCCGCGGAAAGTCGCCCTCATCCGTGTTCAGGCGGGCGAAATCCGCCCCTGACCGCGTTCAGGTGGGGAG
>CBCSOI010000411.1:0-1654 GCA_965141595.1 uncultured Atopobiaceae bacterium
GTCGACCCGGTAGCCGAAGATCGTGGCCTGGCCGTCGGCGGCGTTCTGCTGGGCCATCTTGAGCTTGTCGCCGAAGCCGGAGCCGTGGAACACGTTGTCGCCGAGCACGAGGGCCACGTCGTCGTCGCCGATGAAGTCGCGGCCGATGACGAAGGCCTCGGCGATGCCGCCGCGGGTGGGCTGGGGGCGGTAGACGATGTTGATGCCCAGCTGGGAGCCGTCGCCCAGGAGCTCCTGGAAGGAGCCGAGGTGCTCGGGCTTGGAGATGATCATGATGTCGCGGATGCCTGCCTCGAGGAGCACCGACATCGAGTAGTAGATCAGCGGCTTGTCGTAGACCGGAAGGAGCTGCTTGGACGTGGCGCGGGTGATGGGGTACATGCGCTTCCCATGGCCGCCTGCGAGGACGATTCCCTTCATTGGGTCTGGACCTCCCTCTCCTGGGATGGTGGTAAGCCGGGGTGTGCGCCCCGGGGGCGTGCACAGTCCTTTAGAAGTATAGACGGTCCGACTGGCCCCGGTCCCGGGGCCCGAGCCGTATGTCAGACGGACGCCCCACCCGTAAGGTCGAACCCGTAGAGGTAGGCGGCGACGCTCCGGGTCATCTCGCGGGAGAAGGCGGAGTCGTGCTTGCGGGCGCAGAAGGCACGCACCCACTCGTCGAACCCCTTGGCGCCCACGCGGTCCGCCACGAGGGAGCGGAGCGCGTCGCCCTCGAGCATGCGGTAGCGGTCCTCCATGACCTTGGCCGCGAGCGGGGCCCTCCCCGGCTTGGGGCGGGCCGCCTGCTGCGCCGTGGGGAACCCGAGCACGAGCATGGCCGCCGGGAAGACGTGGGGCGGCAGTCCCAGGAGCTCGGAGACCTCCTCCTTGCGCTCCATGACGTCGCCGATGTAGCAGGAGCCAAGCCCCAGGGCGTGCGCGGCCACGACGGCGTTCTGCGCGCAGATGACGGCGTCCGAGACGGCGAGCATGAGGTCGCCCACCCCGGGCGCCCGGTACCCCTCGACGCCGGCCTCGTCGTAGAGGGCCGGCCAGATGCGGCAGTCGGCCAGGAACACGAGCACCCACGGGGCACGCGCTATGAACGGCTGGTCGTCGCAGAGCACGGCGAGACGCGCCTTCGCATCCGGGTCGTCCACCTGGACGATGGAGTAGAGCTGCTGGTTCCCCGCCGTGGGGGCCTGGCAGGCGGCCTCGAGCACGGCCTCGCGGAGGTCCGGGCCCACCGGGTCGCCGGTGAAGGCGCGCACGGACCTGCGGTCGAAGAGCTGCGAGACCGTCGGGTCGTCGCGGTACGGGGAGCCGGAAAGGCGCCGGGCGGCGGCGCGCTCGGCGGCCGTCACCGTGTGCTCGGCCAGCACGGCGGTGGTGACCGACCCCACACCTCCCGGCACCGGGGTGGCGGCGCCGGCCTTGGCCGAGACGGAGCCCCAGTCGACGTCGCCCGCCATGGAGCCGTCCTCGTCCTCGCTCGTGCCCACATCCACGACCCAGGCGCCACGGGCCACCATGTCGGCCGTGATGGAGCGGGGGCGACCCTGGCAGGTGACCACGAGGTCGGCGGTGCGGCAGGCGGCCGCCAGGTCCGCGGTGCGCGAGTGGCACATGGTCACCGTGGCGTCGCGGGCCAGCAGCAGCTGGGACACGGGGC
>CBCSOI010000412.1:0-1644 GCA_965141595.1 uncultured Atopobiaceae bacterium
AACCCGCCGTCGGCACCGGGCGTGAGCAGGCCCTCCCCCACCAGCGTGCCCACCGTGCGGTCCACTGCCGCTGTGCCTATGACGTCCCGGGAACGGGCGAGGAGGTCAGGCCCCAAGCCGTCGGAGGTGCGCGCCGCGAGCATGAGGTCCTCGGCGGCTGCTTCCCTGGCCGTGAGCTCCTCCACCCCAAAGGACAGCCGCGACGGGTCCCCTTCGGCCGCGGCCACCTCCCGCGCGGTCGAGTCGCAGGTGAGACGGATCCGCGCCGTTGAGGCCGCCGCGACGGGCAGCCCCGGCGCCAGGCGACGCAGGCGCCCGTAGAGCCCGCGGTCGGCCATGGACGCCGCCGCCGTGCCGAGACCCAGGTAGGGTGTGCCGTTCCAGTAGGAGAGGTTGTGTCGGCAGCGCTCTCCGGGCCGCGCGTAGCTCGCCACCTCGTAGCGGGAGAGGCCCAGCCGAGCGAGCGCGCCTTCGGCAGCCTCCATGGCCGCGGCCCCGTCGTCGTCGGTCGGCTCCTCCATGGCGCCGGAGTCCACGGCACGGGCGAAGGCCGTGCCCTCCTCGATCATGAGCGGGTAGACGCTCACATGCGACGCGCCGGCGACCACCACGCCCCCCACGCTCGCCACGAGGCTCGCCGGGGTCTGCCGTGGGACGGCGGCCATGAGGTCGGCGGAGACCCGCAGCCCGGCAGCCGCCCCCTCCGCGACGGCAGCCCGAGCGCGTGCGGCGTCGTGGATACGGCCGAGGCAGGCGAGCTCCTCGTCTGCCAGCGACTGCACGCCTAGGGACACGCGCGTGGCCCCGGCGTCGCGGGCGGAGACCGCGAGGTCGGGCGAGAAGGAGTCGGGGTTGGCTTCGAACGTGAGCTCGCCCACAGGCGGGACGGCAGCGATCAGAGACGAGAGGCTCTCCGCCCCCAGGAGCGACGGCGTGCCGCCGCCCACGTAGGCGGTGGAGAGGCCGTCGAGCAGGCCTTCCCCCTCCATGCGGCGCACCATGGCGGCGAGCGACCGGGCGTATGCAGCCATGAGCGGGTCGTGGCGCCCCGTGGCCGACGAGGCGAAATCGCAGTAGGCGCATTTGCGCACGCAGAACGGCACGTGGAGGTAGAGGGCCCGGAAGCCGGCCGCGTCCGCCATCGTCGCCCCTTTCATAATCAAGGTCTGTAGTGACAAAAGTGCCCGACCATTGGGACAAAAGTGTCCGGGTGGTGGGACAGGGGCGTCACTGCGCGGCGACCGCCTCGATGAGGGCGAGGTAGTCGGCCGCCGTGTCGCAGTGCATGGCCCGCTCGCGCCAGGAGGCGGCCTCGGGCATGCCCTTGAGGTACCAGCCGGCAAGCGACCGTGCCCGGGCGAGGTGGGCGCCCGTGGCCTCGAGCAGCCGCACATGGAGGGCGAAGGCGGCCAGACGCTCGCCCACGCCGCGCGCGGGGACCTCCTCCCCCGCCAGCGCCCGCACCGCGTCGCCGAAGATCCACGGGTCGCCGTAGGTGCCCCGCGCACAGTAGACGGCGCAGGCGCCGGTCTCCACCTTGAGATGTCCGGCAGCGGCCGCGTCCAGGGCGTCTCCCGAGGCGATGACCGGCACCGAGACGGCTCGGACGACGTCGGCGACGGCCCCGGTGTCGGACTCCCCGCG
>CBCSOI010000413.1:0-1639 GCA_965141595.1 uncultured Atopobiaceae bacterium
CACGCGGTCCACGTCGCCCATGGCAAGTCCCGCCTCGTCGAGGAGCGCCAGGCACGTGGGCACGAGCTCCACGTTGGCCTGGCGGCGGCAGGGGCGGTCGCCCGAGGCCAGGACCTCCACGGATCCGCCCCGGCCGTCCACCGAGACCCGCGCCACCGCGCAGGCGAGCTCGTCGGTGGAGGTGTCGAGGGCGAGGACGGTATGGGCGACGGGTGCGGTCATGGACGGGACCTCCAAAGGCTCGGGGCAACACGAGCATTGTATTCCCCCGACATGCCCAAGACCCCCATGCGCCGACGACGCGGACGGGTCGATCAGTCCGTACGTCGAGTGGGAACACGGTCGGTCCGACCCATTCGGACGGCCTCCGCGTCGCCAAGCGTCAGATAAAGGACGCCGGACGCACCGTCCCCATAAGCCATATGAGCCGACCCGACCGGGCCTTCATCACGGTCCCTCAACGTATAGACGTTAGGGCCGGCCGTTGGCTCCAGGACCCCGCCAGCCGAACCATGGGAATAGAACAACGTCCAGCTCAATGCCCCCGCTCCGCTGGGTGAGCCCTCCTCCCCTTCCACGGTCAGCCACGGGACGCCGACAGCAGAGCCGTCCGAGACGTAGGTCCCGACGCAATCAAAACCCTCGGTGCACCCACGAACGGCCCGGGAGGCACGTGCCCACAAACCGAGGGAGAGCAAGGCCAACGCGACCAGCATCGTCGAGAGGAGAACTCCGACCTTTCCGACACGCACATCGCACCTCCAGACCACCGATGTGTCCGACCCTAAACCCGATACGTCCGGAAGTCCTTGGCGACAAGTGCCGGGATCGTATGGCTTCGCCTGTAGACCGACCTAACGCTCCTTGCGTCCGTGCGGTAGACAGTGAAAGGCTTGCTGACATAGGTTGCGGGGTTGCTCGCAACCTTTCCGAACGGGACCCCCTCCATAAACGAGCAGGAAGATTACTCCTTTAATTTCTATAGCTTATATATCAATAATGACATTATATTTGATTTAATACAAATGTCAACATCATTATCAAATTGAATCCACCACGAATGAGGCGGGCCGGGTGTCCCGACTCGCGGGGCACCCGGCCCGCGCGGGGACGATACGCCATCTCGCCGCACCGCCGCAGTTGCGCCCCTACAGCCAGTGGACGCGGTCCTCGTCCCAGACATCGTCGCCGTGGGGCGCCGGCTCGTGGGCCGGGTGGCCCAGCGGGATGAGGCCGAAGCACCGCACGTGCTCCGGCAGGTCGAGGACGTCGCGGGCGGCAGCCATGCGGTCGTCCTCGGGCGCGATGCCGAGCAGCACGGTGCCGAGGCCGCGCGACGCCGCGGAGACCATGATGTTCTCGCAGGCAATGGCCATGTCTATCTGGGCGTACTCGGGGGCCGTGCAGTCGTCGTGATAGCAGGCGGCCACGAGCACCGGCGCCTGGGTGGCCGGGTGCGCGTAGGGGCTGCACGCGGCGAGACGGGCCATGAGGTCGGGGTCGCGGGTGAGGTAGAACTCCCACGGGCGGGCGTTCACAGCCGTGGGGGCGGCCATGGCGGCCAGCAGCACGGCATGCACGTCCTCATCGGTCACGGGGTCGTCGGTGAAGGAGCGGCAGGAGCGACGGGCGAAGAGCG
>CBCSOI010000414.1:0-1636 GCA_965141595.1 uncultured Atopobiaceae bacterium
AGGCCACCTGTCCTAAGCGGAGGCAAGCCCAACGAGACATGGAGAACGTTCATCGGAGAAACCCCCGTAAACCCGCACAAAGATAGCTTCCGAGATTCTCGGACCAATTGCCTGGAAAATAGCTAGCCTCTTCGATCTTCCCAAGATCCAGCGTCGAGAAGCGCGGTCTGGGTGCCACGGGCCCCGCGGCGTTCGCGTAGTACTCGTCCGTCGACACGGGGAGCACGGCGTCCCCGTTGCCGTTTCGCAGCTCGAACACCTCGCGAGCGATGTCCGCCCAGCTGGCGGGGTCTCCCGAGCAGGAGAGGTTGTAGGTCCCATAGGGGGCGGGATCGGTCGGCGCAATGCCGCCCTCGCAGTAGCCGAGCAGGTGGAATATCGCCTCCGCCATGTCGTCGGCGAACGTGAGCCGGCCGACCTGGTCGTCGACCACCGTCACCTCGGAGAGATCGTCGTCCGGGTCGGCGCAGCGGTCGGAGAGCGCCGCCATCGTGCGCACGAAGTTGCCCCCGTCGCCGATGACCCACGAGCTTCTCAGGATGTAGTGCGCGGGGCAGGTGGAGACGGCCAGGTCTCCCGCTGCCTTGGACGCGCCGTAGACGGAGAGCGGGCTCAAGGGCTCGTCCTCCGCGTGCACCTCCTCCGTGCCGTCGAACACGTAGTCGGAGGAGACGTGCACGAGCGTCATGCCGTGCTCGGCGCAGGTTTTGGAGAGCAGGGCGGGGCCCGTCGCGTTCGCCTTCCAGGCGGCGACGCGCCCCTCGGGCGTCTCGGCCGCATCGACAGCGGTGTAGGCGCCGCAGTTGACGACCGCGCCGTAGAGCGGCCAGTCGATCCTGCCGTACTGCGCCGGGTCGGAGAAGTCGAACTCGGCGAGGTCTGTGAAGTCGAACGTCTCCGCGACCCCACGCTCCTCCGCGAGCGCCCGCACGGCGCGCCCGAGCTGGCCGTTGCAGCCGGTGACGAGCGTGCGCCTGGGGCGCATGGGCTCGACTTCTTCGAGCATGGGGTGGTTCCTGTCCGCCTCGGAAAGCTCGCACTCCTCAAGCGGGATGGGCCACGGAATCGCGAGGACGGGGTCGGCCAGGTTCACGAACGTGTAGGTGGACTTCAGCTCGGCCGACCAGTGGGCGTCGACCAGGTAGGCGTAGGCCGTGCCGTCCTCGAGCGCCTGGTAGGAGTTGCCCACGCCTCTCGGGACGTAGACCGCCCTGCCCGGGTCGAGGGTGCACGTGAACACCTTGCCGTAGGCCGCGCTCCCCGCGCGCAGGTCCACCCAGGCCCCGAACACCGAGCCCGCCGCCACCGAGACGAACTTGTCCCAGGGCTCGGCGTGGACGCCGCGGGTGGCGCCCGCCTTCTCGTTGTAGCTCATGTTGTTCTGCACCCAGCGGCGGTCGGGAACTCCCAGCGCGACCATCTTCTCGCGCTGCCAGTTCTCCTTGAACCACCCGCGGGAGTCCCCGTGGACGGGAAGGTCGACGACCAGAAGGCCGGGGATCCCGGTCTTCTCGACCTTGAGCTCCTTGCCGTACTCGATAGCCATCCGGAACGCCCCCTACTGCCCTTGCCCGGCGTACTTGGCCTCGGTGGCGGCCTTCGCGGGACGCCACCAGGACTCGTTCTCGCGGTACCA
>CBCSOI010000415.1:0-1634 GCA_965141595.1 uncultured Atopobiaceae bacterium
TCGTAGCCGCGATACTCGAGCCTGGTCAGGCCCTCGATCAGGATGTCCTTGACGGGACGGGTTCCGGTGTATCCGACGATTCCGCACATAGTCTGCTCCTCACGCGCGTCGCTTTTCCGAGCGCTATTCTAAGGTAAGAGCAGCCCGCCCTTCTTTTTCACGGCCGGCTGGAGCCGAATCCGCTCAATAAACGCATGTTTTCAGGGTGGCCCGGCGGCGCAGGACCGCCCCCTCACCCCAGCTTCAGCACGGGATGGAGGTCCTGCATGCGCACGGTGCGCTTGCGCCAGGCCACGATGCTCGTGAGCGCGAAGGCGGCCGCGCCGAACCCTGCGAGCACGAGGCAGTCGAAACCCACCACGCCGTAGTCGAGCCCGGTCATGATCTGGCGCAGCGCCTCCACCACGTAGGTCATGGGCAGGTACGGGTTCACCGCCTGGAAGAAGGCGGGCGTCGTCTGGATGGGGAAGGTGCCCGCGCTAGTTGTGAGCTGCAGCATGAGCAGGATGATGGCGAGGAACCGCCCCGGGAAGCCGAACGCCGCCAGCAGCAGCTGCATGAGTGCCGCGAACACGAGCGCGGTGAGGAAGCCCATGCCCCAGAAGGCGGGCACGTTGCTTATCTGCAGCTGCAGCCCGAACTGGATGGCCGCCATGAGCAGCGCCGCCTGCACGAGGGCGAACGCCGCCATGGGCAGGTAGTTCGCGAACGCCGCCGTGACGGGGTTCGCGCCCGCCAGCAGGAGGCGCCCGTTGAGCGGCTTGAACACGAAGCCCGACACGAGGCTGCCCACCCAGAGCCCCAGCGCCATGAAGTACGGGGCGAAGCCGGTGCCGTAGTTCCTCACCGAGGTGTAGTAGTCGTTGTCGAGCTCCACCGGATCGCTCATGGCCTCGGCCTTCGCGGGGATGTTCCGAGTCCGATCGGCGGCCTCCTCGGCGCCCGCAGCCAGTTTGGAGGCCAGCTCGCCTTCGCCCTCCGTTGCCTCGTGCAGGCCCGTGAACAGGCGGTCCGCCCCCTCACGCAGCTGTCCCGCGCCAGTGGCGAGCTGCCCCGCGCCGCCTTGCGCAGACTGCGCGCCCTGGGCGAACTCGCCTGCGCCGTCCTTGGCCGACCGCGCGCCCGAGGCGACCTCGGCCGCGCCCGCGCGCCCCTCGGCCCCGTCGAGGTAGGCCCGCGCCGTGCCGAGGGACGTGAGCAGGGCCTCCTTCTGCTCCGGCGTCATGTCGCTTGCCAGCACGGCCTCCGTGTCCACGCCCGCGAGCGCCGCGCTCGCCGCTGACGCACCGTCCTGCAGCGTGCCGAGCGCACCGGAGAGCTCCTCCACGCCCTGGGCCAAGGCAGGAGCGCCCGTCTGCGGATCCGCCAGCTCCTCGAGCCCGGAGGCGAGGGCGGCCGACCCGCCGACGAGCGTCTGCGGTTCGCTGTCCGTCCCGAGCGCCGCGGACAGCTCGCCCACGCTGCCCACGACGGCCTGCACGCCGTCGTCCAACCGCGCCGCCTGGGCCGGCAGCCCGGCCGTCTCGTCCGCCAGCTCGCGCGCGCCGGCGGCCAGCGACGCGCCTCCTTCGTCCCGCAGCTCCGACGCGCCGTCCGACACCCGGCTCGCGCCCGACGCGAGCGAGCCCGCCCCT
>CBCSOI010000416.1:0-1621 GCA_965141595.1 uncultured Atopobiaceae bacterium
CGCCACGACCGGTGCGTCGGCCTCGAAGGCGTCCACGGCCAGCGGGTGCAGCTCGCCTACCCAGCCGAGCTCGGTGCCGCCCGACAGCACGGCGGCGGCGCGGCCCGGCTGCAGGTGCGGGGCCTCGTCGGCGGCGAGCGCCTTGAAGCGCAGCTTCGGCAGCGCCAGTTCGCGCGCCAGGTTCTCCACCACACCCTTGGCGTCGAAGAAGTCGAACGCGGCGGGCGCGTCGTTCCAGCCGGCGTCGCGCATGGCGCCCGCCAGCACGCCGGCCACCTTGCGCTTCTCCTTCGGCTGCTTCTTGCCCTCGTGCGCGGAGAACACCACGCCCGTCTCGTAGAGCTGGACGTTCTTCACGCCGCGGCTCTGGTTGTAGGCGACGCTGCGCAGAAGGCCGGGGATGATGCTCTGGCGCATGACGGACTGGTCGGCGTTGAGTGGGTTGATGAGCTCCACCGGCTCGCCCAGGCCGTCGGCGGACATGCGCAGGCGCTCGAGGTCGCCCGGCTCGGCGAACGAGTAGGTCATCGTCTCGTTGAGGCCGCTCGCACGCAGGGCGTCGTTCACGGTGTCCAGCACGTGCTCGGCCGTCGTGCGGGTGCCCACGCGCTCGCGGCCGCCAGGCAGCGTGGCCGGGATGCGGTCCATGCCCCAGAGGCGCAGCACTTCCTCGTAGAGGTCGATCTCGCGCACGAGGTCGGGGCGGAACGTGGGCGCCACCACGGCCAGCGTGTCGGCGTCGGCGCCGTCGGCCACCTCGCAGCCCAGGCGCTCAAGCGTGTCAATGGTGAAGGCGCGCGGGATGTCGGCGCCCATCATGGCGCAGAAGCGCGGGATGCGGAACGCCAGGTCGATGGGCTCGGACACGAGCGGCCACTCGTCCACGATGCCCGCGTCGTTGGTGCTCGCGGCGCTCACGGTGCCGCCGGCCACCTCCACGATGAGCGCGGCGGCCGCGGCCGAGCGCTCCTCGATGCCGTGGTCGTCCACGCCGCGCTCGTAGCGCAGCGAGCTCTCGGAGATGAGGCCCAGGTTGCGGCTCGTGCGGCTCGTGCGGCCGGCCTCGAACGTGGCGGCTTCCAAAAGGATGTTCACCGTGCCGTCGGTGACCTCGGTTTCCAGCCCGCCCATGACGCCGGCAAGCGCCACCGCGCCCTGCTCGGGCGTGGCGATGACGGTCATGTCGGAGGTGAGCGTGCGCTTCTCGCCGTCGAGCGTGGTCAGTTCCTCGCCGTCCTCTGCGGCGCGGATGACGATGCGCGCGCGGCCGTCATCGCCCGTCAGCTTGTCCAGGTCGAAGGCGTGAAGCGGCTGGCCAAGCAGGAACAGGATGTAGTTCGTCACGTCCACGATGTTGTTGATGGAGCGCTGGCCGATGGCTGCCAGGCGCTCGACCATCCAGTCGGGGCTCGGGCCCACCTTGCACCCGCGGATGACGCGGGCCGTGTAGCGCGGGCAGCGTGTCGGGTCATCGATGGTCACGCTCACGGCCTCGTCCACCGGCGCGCCGTCGGCAGCGGGGGCCAGCTTCGCCACCATCTCGGCCAGGGGGTTCGTCCAATCGCGCTGGTACATGGCACCCACCTCGCGCGCAAAGCCCGCGACCGAGAGGCAGTCGGGA
>CBCSOI010000417.1:0-1605 GCA_965141595.1 uncultured Atopobiaceae bacterium
ACCGTTGCGACCGCGGTGTCCGTGCGGCCGGCGTAGCCCTCGATGTAGGTCCGGGCGCCGCCGTCCTCGCCGTCGAGCACCCTGTGCACGGCCACGACGTCGGCGCTGCGGGAGTCCAGCGGGTTCATGATCGGCATGGTGAGGCCGGCCGAGAGGGCCTCGGCCAAAAACGTCGCGTTCACGAGCGGCCGCAGGGGCAGGCCGAACGAGATGTTGGAGACGCCGAGCATGGTCTGCACCGGCAGCGACGCGCGCACGAGGCGCAGGGCCTCGAGGATCTGGGCCACGCCGGCCTGGTCGGTGGAGGCGGCCATGGCCAGGCAGTCGATGGAGATATCCTCCGGGGCGATACCGGCCTCCCTGGCCCGCTCCACGATGCGCCGCGCGATGGCCGCGCGCTCCCCGGCCGTGGGTGGGATGCCGCTCTCGTCCAGCGTGAGGCCCACGACGGCGGCCCCGTGGCGGGCGGCCACGGGCAGCACGGCGGCCAGCGACTCCTCGGAGCCGTTGACGGAGTTGATGAGCGGCTTGCCGGCGTAGGCGCGGCAGGCTGCGTCGAGGGCCTCGGGGTCGGTGGAGTCCACCTGCAGCGGCAGGTCGCAGGCGGCCTGCACGGCACCCACGGCGGCGGCGAGCACGGCGGGCTCGTCGATCTCCGGCAGCCCGCAGTTGACGTCGAGGAGGTCGGCGCCGGCGTCACGCTGGTCGAGCGCCTCGCCCACCAGGTAGTCGAGGTCGCCGGCGCGCAGGGCCTCCTTGAGGCGGCGCTTGCCCGTGGGGTTGATCCGCTCGCCCACCACGGCCACCCGGTGCCCGTCCACCGGCAGCTCCACGAGCCGGCGCGAGCTCGCCACGGTGAAGGCCGGCACATAGGTGGGCGCCGGCAGCTCGGCGGCGTCCAGGAGGCGCCGGAGCCCGGCGATGTGCCCGGCGGTGGTGCCGCAGCAGCCGCCCAGGACGGTGGCGCCGGCAGCCACGAGGTCGGCGGCGGCGGCCACGTACTCCTCGGGCCCCACGGAAAAGACCGTGGCGCCGCCCTCCACGCGGGGCAGGCCCGCGTTGGCCTGGCATACCACGGGCACGCGCGACACCCGGGCCATGGCCTCCACCACGGGCGCCAGGCGGTCGGGGCCCAGGGAGCAGTTGACGCCCACCGCGGCGGCGCCGGCGGCGGACAGCGTGACCGCGGCCACGTCGGGCGGCGTGCCTAGGAACGTGAGGCCGTCCTCGCCGAAGGTCATGGTCACGATGACGGGGATGTCCAGCACCTCGCGGCACACCCGGAGGGCGCACTTGGCCTCGAGGAGGTCGCCCATGGTCTCCACGACCACGAGGTCGGCGTCCGTGGCGGCCACGGCCTCGGCCTGCTCGCGGTAGAGGCGCTCGCACTCGTCCAGCGTCATGGGTCCCAAAGGCTCGAGCAGCGCACCCGTGGGACCCATGTCGGCCGCCACGTAGCGCGCGCCGGCGCCGCGGGCCAGGGCCACGGCCGCCGTGAAGACCTCGGCCACGGTGGCGCGCCCGGCGAGCTTGGCGGCGTTGGCGCCGAAGGTGCAGGTGGTGACCACATCGCAGCCGGCCTCCACGTAGGCGCGGTGCACGCCT
>CBCSOI010000418.1:0-1603 GCA_965141595.1 uncultured Atopobiaceae bacterium
ATAATCTCCCGACAAACGGACGGGGCCCCCCCGCACCGGCATCTGCGGGGGGGCGCCCCCAAGTGGCTCTGTATGTCCGTCTCCGTCACCCCGTGTTCTGCAGGCCGGCGGCCACGCCGCTCACGGTGCAGAGGATGAGGTAGGTGAGCTCGGCGCGCTCCTCCTCGCTCATCTCGTCGCCCTCCCTCGAGCGCAGGCGGTCGAGGGCCCGCACCTGGGCCAGTGAGAGTACGTTCACGAACGGCCGGCGCATGCGCACGAGCGGACCGAGGACGCGGCGCTTCTGCAGCGGCCACTCGTTGCCGGTGATGGCGAGGACCCAGCGGGTGGTGAGGGCCATCTCGTCGAGCACGGTCTCTGCCAGGTCGTCGCGGTCGCCCAGCGCGAGGTACATGCGGGCCAGGCGCTCGTCGGTCTTGGCGAGCGACATCTCGATGTTGTCGATGAACGTGGTGAAGAGCGGCCAGCGGCGGTAGGCCTCCTGGAGCAGCTCGAGGTCGCCCACGGTCTCGCAGGCCGTGCCGAGGCCGTACCAGGCGGCCAGGTTGAGACGCGCCTGGGACCACGAGAAGATCCAAGGGATGGCCCGCAGGTCGTCCAGCGACTTGGCCCCCAGGCCTCGCTTGGCCGGACGGCTGCCGATGGGAAGGAGGCCGATCTCGGCCAGGGGCGTCACCTGGGAGAACCACTCCACGAAGCCCTCGGTGCCGAGGAGCTCGGCGTACTTGGCCGTGGAGGCGTCCTCGAGGGTCTGGGCGAGGTCGGCGAACTCGATGCCCGCCTCGCCGTTCACCTGCTGCGTCGAGGTGCTGGCGTGCACGAGGGTGGCGCCGGCCACGCCCTCGATGTGACGTCGGGCCAGGGTGGGGTTGCCGTAGCGGGCGAAGATGACCTCGCCCTGCTCCGTGAGCTTGAAGCAGCAGTTGACGGACCCCTTGGGCTGGGACAGCACCGCGCGGTTGGCGGGGCCGCCGCCGCGGCCCACGGCGCCGCCGCGGCCGTGCATGAGCACGAGGTCGATGGCGTTGCGCTCGGCCCAGCGGGCGATGGCCTCCTGGGCGGTGTTGAGAACGAAGGTCGCGGCGGTGGGGCCGGCGTCCTTGGAGGAGTCGGAGTAGCCGAGCATGACCTCCATGCGGCGCCCGGTCTGCTCCAGGCGGCGCTGCACGTCGGGGAGCTCGATGATCTGGTCGAGGGTGTCCACGGCGCGCTCGAGGTCCTCCACCTGCTCGAAGAGCGGGACGACGTCCAGCTGCGGCACGTCCTTGGAGTGGGCGAAGGCGAGCCGCGCCAGCTCGTAGACGTTGGCCACGTCCTCGGCGCTCTGGGTGAACGAGATGATGTAGCGCCGCGCGGCGTTCACGCCGTTCTTGCGCTGGATGGACCCGATGGCACGGAACGTGTCGAGCACCTCGCGGGTCATGGGCTCGAGCTCACCGCGCTCGCCCCAGCGCCCGTGCTCGCGGATGTCCTCGAGGGCGCGGCGGTGCACGAGGGAGTGCTGCCGGAACTCCATCTCCACGAGGGAGAAGCCGAAGGTCTCGGCCTGCCAGACGAGCTTCTGCAGGGGCCCGTAGGCCTCGCGGCGGGCGCCGGCCTCCTC
>CBCSOI010000419.1:0-1602 GCA_965141595.1 uncultured Atopobiaceae bacterium
TCACCGTCGCACCCAAGGCCCTCGCAGAGGCCGTCGCATCCGTCTCCAAGGTCACCGTCGCCTCCAAGGACCTGCCCATACTCGCCGGCGTGCTCCTCACCGCGGACGGATCCGGTACCCTCACCGTGAGCGGCACCGACGGCCTGCGCTCGGCGGCGGTCTCGGTCCCCGCCCAGGTGGAGGAACCGGGAGCCGCCGTGGTATCGGCCAGGACCCTCGGCCAGGTGGCCAAGAGCCTTGCCGGCGGCGCCTGCCGCCTCACGGGGGCCAAGGCCTCCGTCAGGGTCTCCTGCGGCCGCTCGCGCTTCTCCCTGGCGGCCCTGCCGGCCTCCGACTTCCCGGCGTTCCCCGAGGTGTCGCCGGAATCCTCCGTGGAGCTTCCCTCCGAGGAGCTCGCGGACCTCGCGGGGCGCGTGCGCCGGTTCGCCTCCAAGGACCTCACCCGCCCCATCCTCTGCGCGATGTCTATGACCGTGGCCGGCGGCCGCCTCACCCTCAGGGCCACCGACAGCTACCGCCTCGTGATCGCCTCGGCGGCCATCGACGACGAGGCCGCCTCCTTCTCGGCGCTGCTTCCGGCAGACGCCCTTTCTGAGGCCCTCGCCATGGCGGCGGGCTCGGACACCGTCTGCATCGGCCAGGGGGCGGGCCAGTGGGTCGTCCGCTGGCGGGGCGGCTCCTACGTCTGCCGCCTCGTGGAGGGGTGCTATCCCGAGCTGGAGAGCCTGTTTCCCAAGACGGCCACCTGCTCCGTGGGGCTTCCCATGGACGCCGCCCTGGACGCGCTCTCCCGCGTGGCCCTCGTGGCCAAGGACAACCCCAGGGTGCGCCTCGACATCGGAGCCGCGGACGGGGAGGTCGTGTTCTCGGCCTGCAGCGGCGAGGTGGGCGACGCGGCCGACTCGGTAGACTGCGCCGTGGAGGGCACGCCCATGGCCGTAGGCCTCAACCACCGCTACCTCGAGGACGCCCTGGACGCCTTCTCGGGCCGAGACGCCGTGACCATGGCCCTCTCCGGTGAGATGGCGCCGGCGGTCTTCACCTCCCCGGGGACGCCCGAGGTGCGCTGCCTCGTCATGCCGACCCGGCTCTAGGGAGGTGCGACCGTGGATGTGGCAGCCCTCATAGACCCCGTATGGGACCCCGCCGTCATGGCCGACGAGATGGCCCGGCGCGGATGGACCCAGAAAAGGGAGGTGAGCCATGGGGTCCTGTGACCTTTACCGCCGGTACCGGCCGGCCCACCCCTGCAAGGTGCAGCTCGACGACGGCCAGGTGAGGTTCATGTCCGAAGGGGCCTTCGAGGCCCTCTTCGGGGTGCCCTTCGAGCCGGCCCTGGCCCTCTCGGCCCCGCGCCAGGGAGCCCTGAGGCGCCTGCCCGAGGGCCCCGTTCCGGAGGACCCGGCCATCGGAGGCGAACCCGCGGCACCCGCACCCCTGGATGTGGGGGCCGCCCCGGGCGTCCGGGGCCTGCCCCGGAGCCTCTGGCCCCGTGAGTGGGCCGGAGGCATCGACGCCCTGGGAAGCGACGCCCTGGCCGCCTTGGGGCGAATCCTCGGGTGCGCCTCCTGTGCCCTCTTGGGCGGCACCGTGACCGCAACC
>CBCSOI010000420.1:0-1601 GCA_965141595.1 uncultured Atopobiaceae bacterium
GGGTTTTCAGCAAGGGGCTGGACGCCGTCCGCCCCCGACACCGCCCCGCCCCTCCCCCAGGACCCTACTTGGCCGCGGCCCAGTTGTCGCCCCAGCTGGCGTCGGCCACGAGCGGGACGCTGAGGTCGGCCACGCCCTCCATGGTCCGGGAGACCAGGTCGCGCACCTCCTCGAGCTCGCCGTCGGGCACCTGGAGGTCCAGCTCGTCGTGGATCTGCATGATGAGACGACTCTCCAGCCCCCGCTCGTTGAGGGCCCGCTGCACCCGCTGCATGGCGATCTTGATGATGTCGGCCGCGCTGCCCTGCATGGGGTGGTTCATGGCCGTGCGCTCGGCGGCGGCGCGCACCATGGCGTTGCGGGCCGAGATGTCGGGCACGAGGCGGCGCCTGCCCCACATGGTGGTGGCGAAGCCCAGCTCGCGGGCGCGGGCCACGGTCTCGTCGAGGAAGCGGCGCACGCCGGGGTAGGCGGCGTAGTAGGAGTCGATCATCCCCTGGGCCTCCCGCTGCGGGATGTGCAGCGTCTGGGAGAGCCCGTAGGCCTGCTGGCCGTACACGATGCCGAAGTTCACGGCCTTGGCGCGGCTGCGTAGGAGCGGCGTGACCTCCCCCACCGGCACGCCGAACACGCGGGCTGCCGTCTCGGCGTGGAAGTCCTCCCCCTCCACGAAGGCGCGCACCAGGTGCTCGTCGCCGGAGAGGTGCGCGAGCAGGCGCAGCTCGATCTGGGAGTAGTCCACGGCCAGGAACTTCCAGCCCTCGGGCACCGTGAAGGCCGAGCGCACACGGCGACCCTCCTCGGTCTTCACCGGGATGTTCTGGAGGTTGGGGTCCGAGCTGGAGATGCGGCCCGTGGCCGTCACCGTCTGGTTGAACGTGGTGTGGATGCGCCCGTCGCCGCGGATCTCGTTGGGCAGCGCGGCGAGGTAGGTCTTGGCGATCTTGGACTTCTCGCGCCAGGTGAGCACGTTGGCCACGATGTCGTAGCTGCGGGAGAGCTCGTCGAGCACCTGGGCGTTGGTGGAGTAATAGCCGCGCTTGGTCCTCTTGAGGCCGGCGGTGGGCAGCCCCATGACGTCGAAGAGCACATGGGAGAGCTGGGAGGGCGAGCCGATGTTGAACTCCTCCCCCGCGTCCTCGTAGATGCGGGCGGCCAGGGCGTCGATCTGGGAGGCGAGCTCGGCGTCCTGCTCGGCGAAGACGGAGGCGTCGGCGTGCATGCCCACGCGCTCCATCTGGGCGAGCACGGGCAGGAGCGGCATCTCGATCTCGCCGAAGCAGGGCCACGCGCCCTCCTTCTGCAGGCGCTCCACGAGCGGCTCCACGCAACGGCCGGCCACAAGGGCCTCCACGGCCGCGGCGGGCGCGTCGTCGGTTTCCGGCAGCCCGACGCCGAGCACGCCGGCGGCGAGGTCGTCGGCGGTGTAGCCGCTCTTGGTGGAGTCGAGCAGGTAGGCGGCCACGGCCACGTCGAAGATGGCGTCGGGGCGTACGGAGCGCACGTCGAGGGCGGCGGGCTCCGAGGAGTCCATGGGGCTCACCCGGTGGATGAGCGCCTTGACGTCGAGGCCGGCCACGCGGCCCCGGGTGAGGGCGGCC
>CBCSOI010000421.1:0-1579 GCA_965141595.1 uncultured Atopobiaceae bacterium
GGTGCACCTCCCGACCGGCAGGAGCCACCGCGACCTGCACCAAGTGGCTAGTTGGTGCACCTCTCGGCCCGAGAAGCGCCGCCAACGTGTACCAGATAGCTAGTTGGTGCACCTCCCGACCGGCAGGAGCCACCGCGACCTGCACCAAGTAGCTACTTGGCGCACTTTTCGGCCGGAAAAGAGCCCCCAACATGCACCAAGTGGCCACTTGGTGCATTTCCCAACCGGAATTGGGTCCCCAACATGCACCAGATGGCTACTTGGTGCACCTCTCGGCTCGAAAAGCGCTCCCAAAATGCACCAAGTAGCTACTTGGCGCACCCCTCAATAGGCTCAGTGACAGATGTCACCGCGCCCTTTGTCACGCGACGGCTAGCGGATGATGGAGCCGCGGGCGTCGCCGGAGACGATCTGCTCGATGGTGGCCTCGTCGGCCCAGGAGAGCTCGCCCTCCACGGTGGCCTTGTAGGCGGCGTGGGCCACGGCGTAGTCCAGCGTGTGCTGGGGGTCCCATCGGTGCAGCAGGCCGTGGACGATGGAGGCCGAGAAGGCGTCGCCGCAGCCGGACTGCTCCATGGGCGCCACGTCGCGGGACTGCGAGCGGAACAGGCCCTCCTCCGAGAGGAGCATCCCCTGTACCGAGAGGAGCCCTCCGGCGTCCACGGCCCGGCTGTTCATCGCCAGCGACTGGATGTCGTTGCGGGTCAGGAGGCGGTCGGCGGCGGAGGCGCGCTCGTCCTCGTCGCCGTCGAATCCCTCACGCTCCCAGATGCCCACGTAGTCCTCGTCGGAGCCGCACACCACGTCCACGTAGGGCAGCAGGCGCCCCCAGAGGTCGCGGGCGGCGGCGGGCGAGATCATGCCGCGACGGAAGTTGAGGTCGCAGAACGTGCGAATGCCCCGGCCCTTGGAGGCGATGAGGGCTTCCTCCACCACGCGTCCCAGCTCGGGGGTGATGGAGGCCACGACGCCCGAGAAGTAGAACGACCATACGCCGTTGAGCAGGCCGTCCCAGTCGAAGTCGTCGCGCGTTGCGTCGCGCATGGCCGTGCCGTCGCGGTCGTAGAGCACCTTGTCGGGACGCACCGTGCCGCCGCGCTCCACGTAGTAGACGCCCAGGCGGCGGTCGGCCCGCTGCACGCGGCTGACGTCCACGCCGAAGCGGCGGAGCTCCATGAGGGAGCGGTCCCCCAGCGTGTTGGACGACACCACCGACGCCAGCGCCACGTCGTCGCCCTGCAGGGCGAGCGACTTGGCCACGGTGACCTCGGAGCCCACGAAGGACATGGACAGCTCGTCGGTCTGGTGGAGCATGAGCGGCAGGCGCGGGGTGAGCCGCAGGACCGGCTCGCCCAAGCAGAGGACCTTCAAGACGTTCCCTTCCTCATCGGCATCTGGCGAACATCCTATCAGGTTGCTTGCAGCGCCCAACCCCGCACGGGGCCATCTCCATCAATCTCTTGAGAGACAAGACGGCACGGGCGCAGGAAGGGAGACGGTTTCAACTTCTAAAATCGGTAAAGCAGCGGGACCACAGCCGGTCTCGGGCTATGCATCGTAAGGAAGCGTCTGAGAAAGG
>CBCSOI010000422.1:0-1579 GCA_965141595.1 uncultured Atopobiaceae bacterium
TCTCGCCCATGGCAGCGCAACCCAGCACGCGGTCGGCCGGGGTGGCGTCGTCGGCGATGTCTGCCGTGCGCCAGCCGTCGTCGAGAGCGCGCTCCACGGCGGCCTCCACGGCGTCGGCAGCCGCGGGCTGGCCCAGACCGTGGCGCAGCATGAGGGCCACGGAGAGGATCTGCGCCAGGGGGTTGGCCACGTCCCTGCCGGCGATGTCGGGGGCGGAGCCGTGGCTGGGCTCGAAGAGCGGCGTGCCGTCGCCCAGGCTGGCGCTGGCCAGCATGCCCAGCGAGCCGGCCACCATGGACGCCTCGTCCGACAGGATGTCGCCGAAGGTGTTCTCGGTCACCACCACGTCGAACTGCGCCGGCCGTGCCACCAGCTGCATGGCGCAGTTGTCCACGAGCATGTCGGAGAAGGCCACCTGCGGGTACTCGGCCGCCACGCGGTGGGCTACGTCGCGCCAGAGCTTGCTCGTGCCCAGCACGTTGGCCTTGTCCACCGAGCAGACCGTGGCCCGCGGGCGCCCTGCCGCGGCCTTGAAGGCGTAGCGCACCACGCGCTCGATCTCGCCCTCGCCGTACTCCAGGGCGTCGGAGCACCAGACGCCCGGCTCGCCGTCGGTGCCGGCGCCGGGGGCGTCGTCGATGCGCTCCCGGGCCCCGAAGTACAGGCCGCCGGTGAGCTCGCGGACGATGAGCATGTCCACGCCGCGCACGAGCTCGGGCTTGAGGCTCGAGGCATCGACGAGGGCGTCGAACACGTGCACCGGGCGCAGGTTGCAGTAGAGGCCCAGGGCCTTGCGGATGGCGAGGAGTCCCTGCTCCGGGCGGGGCGCGCCGGGGTCGGTGGTGTCCCACTTGGGGCCGCCCACGCTGGCGAGGAGCACGGAGTCGGCCGCACGGGCGGCCTCGAGTGTCGCGTCGGGCAGCGCGCAGCCGCACGCGTCGATGGCGGCGCCGCCGATGAGGTGGTCCTCGCAGTCCACGGTGAAGCCGAACCTCGCGGCCACGGCGTCGAGCACCACGCGGGACGCCGCCATGATCTCGGGCCCGATGCCGTCACCGGGCAGGCAGCAGACGGTGTAGGTGGCCACGGTCACTCCCCCTCCCTGGCGTCGAGCACCCGGCGGGTGCGCTCCACGAGGCCGCCGGCGTCCATGATCTCGACCAGGAACGGCGGGAACGGCTCGGCGGTGAACTCCTGGCCCGTGGTGACGTCGCGCACGGTGCCGCCCTCGGTGTCCACGGCGACGGTGTGACCGTCCGCCACGGCGTCCACGGCCGCTGGGCACTCGAGGATGGGCAGGCCCATGTTGATGGCGTTGCGGTAGAAGATGCGCGCGAAGCTCTTGGCCACGACGCAGGCCACGCCGGCGGCCTTGAGGGCCACGGGGGCGTGCTCGCGCGACGACCCGCAGCCGAAGTTCTCCTCGGCCACCACGATGTCGCCGGGGCGCACGCGGTCGACGAAGGTCTCGTCGAGGTCCTCCATGGCATGGCGGGCCAGCTCGGCCGGGTCGGACGTGTTGAGGTAGCGGGCCGGGATGATGACGTCGGTGTCGATGTCGCGGCCATAGCGGAAGGCG
>CBCSOI010000423.1:0-1570 GCA_965141595.1 uncultured Atopobiaceae bacterium
TTCCTTGTTTTCAAACCACGCCTCTATGTCGATGAAGACCGACTGCGAGCGCTCGATGGCGCTGCCGCGGCGCCAGACGTACATGATGAAGAAGATGACCGCGGCCATGATGATGGTGACGTAGCCGCCGTGGAGGAACTTGGAGAGCGACGAGAGGAAGAACGCCCCCTCGAGTGCCCCGAAGAAGCAGGCGAAGACCGCGGCGAGCGCCCTGTGGCCGCGGATGCGGGCCAGGTACACCGTGAGCAGCATGGTGGTCATGAGCATGGTGAGGGTGATGGCCAGGCCGTAGGCCGCCTCCATGGCGTAGGAGGTCTTGAACAGCAGCACCACGCCGATGCAGCCCACCCACATGACGGTGTTGACCATGGGGATGTAGAGCTGGCCCTTGGTCTGGGAGGGGTAGGTGACGCGCAGGTGCGGCAGCAGGTTGAGGCGCGTGGCCTCGGAGACCAGCGTGAACGAGCCGGTGATGAGGGCCTGGGAGGCGATGAGGCCCGCCACAGCCGAGAGCACCACGGCGAAGGCGCGGATGTCCACCGGCATCATCTCGAAGAACGGGTTGAGCTCCTCGGTGGCGATCATGGCGGGGTCGCCGGCGTGGGCCACGATCCAGGCGCCCTGGCCGAGGTAGTTGAGGAACAGGCAGCACACGACGAAGGGCCAGGAGGCGTAGATGTTGGCCCGGCCCACGTGGCCCATGTCGGAGTAGAGGGCCTCGGCGCCGGTGGTGGCGAGGAACACGAAGCCGAGCACGGCGAAGCCGGCCTTGTTGAGGGGGCCGAACAGGAACGCGATGCCACGCAGGGGGTTGAGGGCGCGGAGCATCTCGAGGTTGCCGGCGAGGTTCATGAGGCCGGTGATGGCGAGGAACAGGAACCACACGCACATGACCGGGCCGAAGAGCCTGCCGATGGAGCTCGTCCCCGCGCGCTGCAGTAGGAACAGGCCGCACAGGATGACGATGGTGATGAGCACCACGATGCCCGGGCCGTCGCCGAGGAACGCGTGGCCCACCTCGATGGTGCGGAGTCCCTCGATGGCCGTGGTGACCGTGACGGCGGGGGTGAGGATGCCGTCGGCGAGGAGCGCCGCGCCGCCGATCATGGCGGGCAGGATGAGCCACTTGCGGCAGCGCCTCACGAGGGAGTAGAGGGCGAAGATGCCGCCCTCGTTATGGTTGTCGGCGCGCATGGCGACGAGGACGTACTTGACCGTGGTGATGAGCATGACGGTCCAGATGATCAGCGACACGGCTCCGATGATCATGTCCTGGGAGACGCTCGCCAGGCCGCCGTTGCCGCCCACGATGGCCTTCATGACGTAGAGGGGGCTCGTGCCGATGTCGCCGTAGACGACGCCCAGCGTGACCAGCGACATTCCCAGTGAGAAGGGTATGGCGCCGTGGCCTGCCTTCTTGGCGACGGCCGGGACGGTTGATGCCATGGTGTGACTCCAATCAAGGGACAGAGACGTTGAAACCAACTCAGTCTACCCCTCTTGCACGGGGCCTTTCTGAAGGGTGGCACAGGGGCTGGGTGCCCATGCCGACGATTCGGCGGACGTGGGG
>CBCSOI010000424.1:0-1565 GCA_965141595.1 uncultured Atopobiaceae bacterium
AAGGTGGGCTGCACCATCTTCGACAAGAGCAACGCCCTCGTTCACGTCTCGGGCCACGGCTCCCAGGAGGAGCTCAAGCTCATGCTGGCCATGGTGAACCCCCGTTACTTCGCCCCGGTCCACGGCGAGGCCGTGCACCTGAGGGCCCACGCCAAGCTCGCCATGGACATGGGCATCCTGCCCGACCACATCTTCGTGATCGACAACGGCGACACCCTCGAGATGCGCAACCACAAGGTAAGGCTCGGCCAGCCGGTGGATTCCGGCGTCGTCTACGTCGACGGCACGCGCATCTCCGACGCCGACCCGGTGGTGCTCCGCGACCGCCAGAAGCTCTCCTGCGACGGCATCGTCACCTGCGTGGTCACCGTGGCCTCCCGCACCCACAAGGCGCTCGAG
This sequence comes from uncultured Atopobiaceae bacterium, assembly GCA_965141595.1. Lineage (GTDB taxonomy): Bacteria > Actinomycetota > Coriobacteriia > Coriobacteriales > Atopobiaceae > Granulimonas. The sequence goes on from CBCSOI010000424.1 coordinate 400, forward strand.
ATCGACATCTCCGGCCGCGGCATCTCCTTCGCCGACGACTCCGAACTCCTCGGCGGCGCCCAAGACGTGGTGCGCTCCACCGTGGACCGCTCCGCCGAGAAGGCCGGCAACAACGTGGATGCCACCCGCAAGGCCGTCCGCAACGCCCTGTCCAACTACCTCTGGAGCAAGACCAAGACCCGTCCGCTCATCATTCCGGTCGTGATGGAGGTCTAACCGGATGCCCTCCCAACGCAGAACAAACGCACCCAAGAAGAAGGCACCCCAGGCGAGGGGGAGGGGAGCGGCCCAGCAACCCGTGGTCGCCCCCTCCGCATGGCACGACATCGTGGGCGTCGCCCTCGTGGTCGTGGCCGTCGCCATGGCCATCGCCCTGGCGAGCCCCTCGAACGCCGTCGTGGCCGACGCCTGCCGCACGTTCCTCACCTACGGGTTCGGCGCCGGCGCCATGCTCGTGCCTGTGGCGCTGCTCCTCTACGCCATCACGTTCTTCATGCCCTCCGACGGCCCGCTCTCCGCACGGGCGGCACTGGGCCTCGTGCTCATCGTGACGTCGGTGCTGGCCATGCTCTCGCTGCTCTACGTCCCGGCCGCCACGGCCGAGGCCGAGGCGGCCTGGGTCTTCCGCCCCGAGGTGGCCTGCAACGCCGGCGGCTACTGGGGAGGCGCCCTCGCCTGGGCGCTCCTCACCCTGGTGGGCCAGACAATCGGCATGGTCGTGCTCGTGGGCATGGTCGTCGCGGGCATCGTGGTCTGCGGCTTCTCCATCTCGGGGCTCGTCGCCAGGATCCGCGACGCCTCCTCCAGCGCCCACGAGCACCTGGCCGAGCGCAGGAGCGAGCGCGTGGCCGCCCGCGAGGACCGCGCCGCCGAGGCTGCCGCGGCGACCACCGTGCTGCCGTCGAAGCGCGGCGCACGTTCCAGGGGCAAGGGGAAGGGTGACGAGACCACCTTCATCGGCGCCCGCAAGACCACCGTGCTCCGCCGCGACGGAGAGGAGCGTCCCAAGCGCCACCCCCGCCTGGAGGACCAGGGCCCCGCGGAGCACCACGACGAGGTGGAGGGCCTCGAGCCCGATGCCGGGGGCACCGACGACGTCGTGGCCCCGCTGCCCGTACCCACCAAGAAGGTCGAGCGCAGGCGCCGCCGCGCCAAGGACGACGCGC
>CBCSOI010000425.1:0-1558 GCA_965141595.1 uncultured Atopobiaceae bacterium
CTGCAACCAGGAGCAGGCCACCTACGACGAGGTCCGCCGTCTCGCCGACGCCAACCGCGTGGCCACCCGCCGTGCCGACATCGCCATGAACTCCATGAACCCGGTCATGCGCACCATCCAGCGCGTGGCGCTGGCCGTCATCGCCGTGTCCTGCGGCGGTATGATGCTCTCCGGTGCCATGACGGTGGGCGTGGCCCAGGCGTTCTTCCAGTACGTCAACATGGCCGCCGAGCCCTTCGTCCAGGCCGCCTACATGGTCAACTCGCTCCAGAGCGCCCTCGCCTCCGCGCGCCGCACCTTCGAGCTGCTCGACGCCCCCGAGGAGGAGCCCGACAGTGACCACCCCTTGGTGGTGGCCGATGCCTCGGGCGCCGTGACCTTCGAGCACGTGCGCTTCGGCTACGACCCCGAGAAGCCCCTGATGCACGACGTCTCGTTCGGCGTCCTGCCGGGTCAGAAGGTGGCCGTGGTGGGCCCCACGGGCGCCGGCAAGACGACGCTCATCAACCTCCTGATGCGCTTCTACGAGGTGGACGGCGGCACCATCACGCTCGACGGCGTCTCCACCCGCGAGCTCACCCGCGACGGCCTGCGCGACAACTTCGGCATGGTGCTGCAGGACACCTGGCTCTTCGGCGGCACCATCGCCGAGAACATCGCCTACGCCAAGCCCGGCGCCACCCGCGACGAGATCGTCGAGGCCGCCAAGGCGGCCCGCGTGGACCACTTCATCCGCACCATGCCCCAGGGCTACGACACCGTGGTGGACAATGACGGCTCCAACCTGTCCCAGGGCCAGCGCCAGCTCATCACCATCGCGCGCATCTTCCTGCGCAACCCGCCGGTGATCATCCTCGACGAGGCGACCTCGAGCGTGGACACTCGCACCGAGGTGGAGATCGGCCGCGCCATGGACCGGCTGATGCACGGGCGCACGAGCTTCGTCATCGCGCACCGGCTGTCCACGATCCGCGACGCCGACCTGATCCTCTACATGGACCACGGCACCATCGTCGAGCAGGGCACCCACGACAGCCTGCTGGAGGCCGGCGGGGCGTACGCGGCGCTGTACAACTCCCAGTTCGCATAGCCGCCGCGGGGTCTTCGACCCAAGGGTCCGGGGCTGTGCATCGTCGAAGGCAATTCGAAGGGTCCTGTGTATCTGGCGATACACAGGACCCTTCTCAGATGCCTTCTTTCGATGCACAGTCCCGGACCGCCTGTGGCCCCTCGGCTTTACCGCCTGGGTAGCTCTTCAAATACTGAATCTCCGTCCCAACACCCGGACACTTTTGTCCCACATCGGCCGCTGTCACTCTGGTCGGGCGCCCTTGGTGTCCCATCGGTCGGGCACCTTGGGTGTCGCACCGTCTACGGGACGACGGGCGGTGTCGGCGCGGTCGCCCTGCGTGAAGGGCCGGTCACATGCACTACAGTGGCGCAATCCGGCTCGGGTGCGCCACGGTGGCGCAGGAAAACGCCGGACCGGCCGAAAAGCGCGCCACGACGGCGCCGTTCCTCGGCCGACGCACCACGGTGGGGCAGTGACGGCAAAAGT
>CBCSOI010000426.1:0-1558 GCA_965141595.1 uncultured Atopobiaceae bacterium
GACTACCCGGGCGCCGTGGCCACGGTGTCGTACTCCAAGGTCACCGACGACCGTCTGCCGGCCCAGATCGAGGGCGAGAAAGGCACCATGATCGTCGACAGCGTCCCCCAGCCCCGACGCGTCGAGATCTTCTTCGGCGACGGCTCGAGCGAGGTGCTCCCCCTCCCCGAGCGCAGGAACCGGACCGACCACGAGGTGGGCAACATGGAGTACGAGGTCGCCGACTTCGCGGCCGCATGCCGAGGCGAGCTCTCGCTCGAGCGCCTCAACGAGAACACCCTCGCCGTGCTCGGCATCATGGACACCGTGCGCCTGCGCGAGGGCATCGTCTTCCCGCACGACGGGCAGTAGGCCCGACCCCTCCCGAGAGAAAGGGAACCCCATGCCCAAGAAGCGCCTCCGGGCGGTCGCCGTCGCCGCCCTCGCCCTGCTGGCCGTCTGCGGTCTCGCCGCATGCGGGCGCGCCGACACCGCCGCACCCGCCGACGACGCGGGGAAGGCCCCCGTGACCGTCCGCGTGGCATCCATGAAGGGCCCCACCTCCATCGGCCTCCTCGACCTCATGGCCGAGACCGACGCCGGCGACGTCCCCGTGCCCTGCTCCTTCGACGTCGTGGGCACCGCCGACGAGGTCGTCAAGAAGGTCGTGGCCGGCGATGTGGACGTCGCCCTCGTACCCGCCAACGTCGCCGCGGTGCTCTACCAGAAGACCGACGGAGAGGTGCAGGCCGTCGACATCAACACGCTCTCGGTGCTCGAGTGCGTCACGGCCGACGCCGGCGTCGGCGACGTCGCGTCGCTCGCCGGGCGCACGGTCTACCTCACGGGCAAGGGGACCACGCCCCAGTACGTGATGGAGTACCTGCTCTCCAAGGCGGGCGTGGCCGACCAGGTGACCCTCGAGTACAAGAGCGAGGCCACGGAGGTCGTCGCCTCCCTGGCGGCCGACCCCTCCGCGGTCGCCGTGCTGCCCCAGCCCTACGCCACGGCGGCCCTCTCCAAGGTCCCCGGCGCCCGGACCGCCTTCGGCCTGGGCGACGCCTGGAAGGCCGTGGCGCCCGAGGGCTCGGAGCTCGTGACCGGCGTCACCGTGGTGCGCGCGGAGTTCCTCGCCGAGCACCCCGACGAGGTCCGCTCCTTCGTCGACGCCCAGAAGGCGTCCGTCGAGGCCGTGCTCGCCGACCCGGCGGCGGCCGCCAAGGTGGCCGTCGAGAAGGGTGTCGTGGACAACGAGGCCCTTGCCGAGAAGGCCATCCCGCACTGCGGGCTCGCCTGCGTCACCGGCCAGGGGATGCAGGACGCCCTGTCCGGCTACCTCTCGGTGCTCTTCGACGCCGACCCCGCGTCGGTGGGTGGCGGCATGCCCGAGGACGACTTCTACTGGCTCGACTAGATGGCGCGCCCGTCCTCACATGGCGGCCGCCCGGCGTCCGCGCATGGCCCCGGTGCCGCGCGTCGGGCCCGGGCGGCCGCCGTTCTCGGATGGCTCGCCCTGTGGCAGCTCGCGGCGTGGGTCGTGGGTCGGCCGCTCCTGCTCAGCGGTCCCGTCGACGCCGCC
>CBCSOI010000427.1:0-1550 GCA_965141595.1 uncultured Atopobiaceae bacterium
CCCACGCCGGTGCCGTAAACGATGGCCGGGGTCTCGTGGCCGCCCTCGACGGTGTCGTGGACGTGTGGCTCGCCGACTTCAAGTACGCCTCGCCGGACCTGGCGGCGCGCTACTCCCGCGCCCGGGACTACCCCCGGGTGGCGGCCGCGGCGCTCTCCCAGATGGTGGCCCAGGTGGAGGCGCGGGGCGGCCGCAGGCTCGCGCCCGACGGGACCATGCTGCAGGGTGTCGTCGTGCGGCACCTCGTGATGCCCGGCGCCTCGGGCGACTCCGTCGCCGTGCTCGACCGTGTGTGGGAGATCGGCGGCAACCGCGTGGACCTCTCGGTCATGAACCAATACACGCCCAACGCCGCGTGCCGCGCCCGGGGCGACGAGCTCTCCCGCACCGTGACGGACGCCGAGTACGAGCGCGTGCTCGACCACGCCGACGACCTCGGCTTCGAACGCATGTGGTGGCAGCAGGGCGGGACGGTCTCCGAGAGCTTCGTGCCCGAGTTCGACGACACCGGGGTGGCGGGTCCCGAGCTCTGAGCGCCACCTGGCATGCCAACCTGCCGTCTCCCGGCCACGGCGCCCTGTGGCCCCCGTTTTCGTGAAGGGACGCCCCTCCGCGGGGTACACCGCGGTTGTGAGTCTGCAAGCGGGGTATAGACCGGCGCGAAAGGTTGTGACCGACGCGCCCGAGAAGGAGGCAAGCATGTTCGATTTCTTCAATCGCGACCACGAGACCCGCGAGTCCAAGGACCTCGACCGGCCGCAGGAGATGACCGAGGCCGAGCAGGCTTCGCTCGACGACCGGGCGAAGGCCGAGAAGGAGGAGAAGGAAGTCCTCGAGCAGGCCCGTCGTGACATGATCGACAACGAGGAGGAGGGCTACCTCCGTCAAACCGTCTACGACTCGGTCTACGAGACCACCCGTGACGAGGAGATCGGCCGGTAGGACCTTCGGCACACAGGGAGGGCGCCGGGAGGTCCGGCGCCCGTTTTCGTGAGGAGAGACCATGGCATACATCTATGACGAGCCGCTCAACAACCGTAGCGGGATCGGCGGCAAGGAGAAGATGCAGCGCGAGCACGCCGTGGGCGAGATGGACGAGCAGCTCGAGGAGGGCCGCCCCGAGGTCGCCGAGAAGGCCGAGTCCGAGCGCCTGGCCGACGAGGCGGAGGCCCGCGAGACAAAGCGCGCCATCGCTGAGAAGATGGAGGCCGAGGCCGAGCAGCGCTAGGCCCGCCCTGTCCCTTCTCCGTCGGGAGGCCCCATGTCAGACACGCCCAACGCCCTGAGCGACCAGGAGCGCGCGGAGCTCGAGCAGCTCCGCGCCGAGAAACGGCGCCGCGAGGCCGACGCCGCCGCCGCACGGGAGCGCGCGGAGCTCGAGCGGCTCCGGGCGGAGCGCGACGCCGAGGCCCGCGACGCGGCCGCGTACGAGCGCGAGGAGCAGGCGCGGCGGCGCATGGAGCCCGGCGACGACCTCGCCATGCCCACCGCCCAGAAGGTCGTCTTCGCCATCTGCGTGGTGCTCATGGTCTGTGGCGTGCTCTACATCG
>CBCSOI010000428.1:0-1547 GCA_965141595.1 uncultured Atopobiaceae bacterium
TCCCGGCGCCACTCCTCCACGGGCGTGCGCCCCTCGGCGTCGCCGAAACCGACGTCCACCGAGAGCGTGGCGCGCCGCGACACGTGGAGCTCGCCCGCGAGGGCGGCAGCCACCGAGGCGACGACGTGGTCGGAGCCGGCGCCGGTGAGGAAACCGAGGTGCCCGTAGGAGAGGCCGAGGATGGGAATGCCGGAGTACGTGACGACCCCGGCGGCGCGCAGCAGCGTGCCGTCGCCGCCCAGGGAGACCACGAGGTCTGCCCCCTCGGCCGTGACCGCGCCGAGGGGCGCGCGCTCGCCGTCGCGCACCCAGCGGACATCCACCCCCTGCCCCTCGAGGGAGCGGGTGAGCATCCGGGCGCCCTCGACGGCCTGGGCGCGCGAGTAGTTGGGAACGAGCAGGACCTCCATGGCGGCGCCTCCTGTCAGACGTCTCGAAGGGTGCAGGCAAGCGGGCGGGGTGTGGCGCCCTCGCGGGCGACGAGCAGGTGCTCCTGGTTGCCCTTGGCCCCCTTGATGGGGCTCGGGACCCAACCCTGGACCGCGAGGCCGCACCCGTTGAGGGCGTCGGCGACACGCTCCACGGCGGCGAGGCGGACGGCCGGGTCGCGGACGACGCCTCCATCCCCCACGTCCGCAGGGTCGGCCTCGAACTGCGGCTTCACGAGGACGATGAAGGTGCCCCCGTCCTTGAGGAGGGCGCGCACGGCCCCGACGACCGAGGTCACCGAGGTGAACGAGACGTCGCACACGGCCAGGTCAACGGGCTCGGGCGCGTCTTCGCGCGCGGGCAGGTCGCAGATGTTCGTGCGCTCGTGGAGCCTCACGCGGGGGTCGCCCCGGAGGCTCCAGGCGAACTGCGCGTAACCCACGTCCACGGCGTCGACCGAGGAGGCGCCACGCTCCAGGAGGAGGTCGGTGAAACCGCCGGTGGAGCAGCCCACGTCGAGACAGGAGAGCCCCGCGGGGTCCACGGAGAAGGCGTCGAGGGCAGCGGCGAGCTTCTCGGCCCCGCGACTCACGTGGGGCCGCCGGGTGCGCACGTGGAGCTCGCAGCCCGGCGCCACCTGGTCGCCGGGCGCGGAGTAGCGGAACCCCGCGCCGGACACGTCGCCGGCGAGGACCGCCCGCATGGCCTCGTCACGGGAGGCGAAGAGGCCCTGAGCCACCAGCTCGTCGTCGAGCCGACGCCGCTTGGGCACGCCTAGCCCTCCTTCGGCCCGTCGGCCCAGGCCCCGTCGTCGGCGTCGTCCACGGCGCTCGCCACGGCCTCCCGGGCCTCGTCCTCGCCCTCGGGATGCCCCGGCACGGCCATGCCGGCGCCCTCGGACGCACGTTCGTCGAGGAGCTCCCCGGCGACGTCGCCTCCGGTCCTCTCCTGCGCCTTCACGAGGTCCTCGGCGGCGAGGCCGGCCATGCGCTCCTTCTCGGCGGGCGAGAAGTCCGTGCGGTCCACGAGCTCCACGGCCTTGGAGCCGAGGGCGATGGCCTCGTCGAAGAGGTCGAGGGAGCGCTCGAGGGAGGTGTCCTTGGCACGCACGTCGCTCA
>CBCSOI010000429.1:0-1545 GCA_965141595.1 uncultured Atopobiaceae bacterium
TGCAGAACACGGGGTGACGGAGACGGACATACAGAGCCACTTGGGGGCGCCCCCGCGCAGATGCCTGTGCGGGGGCGCCCCTTCCGTTTGTCGGTAGATTCTCCGTTCGTCGGTACCCACAGGTGCTTTCAGGTGCAGCTGGCGGTACCGTTCGGCGGCCGGAACACGCCGTTTAGCCGCCTGAACACGCTAGAGGGTACCGACGAACGGAAGGGTCGCGGGCGGAGCGACAGCCGCCAGCCGACCTAGCGGTCCGTGGCGAAGCAGATGGCGTCGAGCAGGAGCTGCGCCGCGTAGAGCGAGGTCTGGCCGGCCCAGTCGTAGGGCGGCGCCACCTCGCAGACGTCGAAGCCCGCGAGCGGCCCCTTGGCGCAGACGGCGCGGATGAGCTCGCGGACGTCCTCGTAGAGCAGGCCGCCGGGCTGCGGCGAGCCCGTGCCGGGGCAGAGCGACGGGTCGAGGCCGTCGATGTCCACCGTGATGTAGTAGCGGTCGGCCTCGGGAATCCTCGCACACACCGCCTCGATGCCGGCGGAGCGCACCTCCGTGGCCGGGACGAGCACGCTCCCCCATCGCCGGGCGTCGGCGAAGGCAGCCGGGCCGGAGCTGCCCAGGCCCCGGAGGCCCACCTGCATCATGGAGGTCACCCACGGCAGCTCGGAGGCACGCCGCATGGGCGAGCTGTGGCTCTCGGTGAGGCCGCCGTAGCTGTCGGTCCAGTCGAGGTGCGCGTCCACCTGCACGACGCAGAGGTCCCCGCCCTCGCCGAGGGCCCTGAGGATGGGGATGGGCGTCGCGTGGTCGCCGCCGATGACCATGGGGATGGCGCCCGTACCCACGATGCGGCCGACGGCGGCCTGCAGGTTCGCGAAGGTCTGCCCGCTGGTGCAGGGGCTGACGTCGACGTCGCCGCAGTCCGCCACGGTCTGGCCGCGGTCGAGGAAGGTCCTGTCGAGCACGGGGTCGTAGAGGCCGCAGAGGCCGTCGGCGTAGACCGTGGAGGCCTCCCGCACGGCCCGGGGCCCCATACGCGCACCGCTTCGGGCGCTCGTGCCGAGGTCGTAGGGGAAGCCCAGGATCGCCACGTCGGGAGAGAGGGCAGCGAGGTCGTCCAGCGTGGGGCAGATGCGCGCCTTCATGAACGAGGCGATGCCCGTGAACGGGAGGTCGAACCGCCTGGTGGGGTCCGCCGAGAAGTCCTGGGTGCTGTAACGGGGGTCGAAAGCCATGGGTGCCGTCCCTTCCACCCGCCGGTGACGGTGAGCGGGGCCGACGGCGGGTGTGGCGGCGACGCTCGCCCATCGTTGACCTGACGGAGCGAAGGCACGCCCTCGGCGTACCGCCATTCTACGACGGGACGGCGACGCAAGGAAGGCCCAAGGAGTGTGACGGCTCCGTGGAGCGCCAACCGTGTTTGACAGGGGGAACCCGGCGGCGTAATGTGTCTTTTCGTGCTGAGGCGCACCCAACATTGCGGGGTGGAGCAGTCTGGTAGCTCGTCGGGCTCATAACCCGAAGGTCGTAGGTTCAAATCCTGCCCCCGCA
>CBCSOI010000430.1:0-1543 GCA_965141595.1 uncultured Atopobiaceae bacterium
TGTCCACGGCGAAATGGTCATCCAGGGTGCCGAATCTCTCATATTTCTGTTGAGATTGAGCGATAATCATGGGCAACTGTGTGTCGGCACCCAAGCCGCCGCCGTCGTTCCGGCCGCCGCGCACCGCGTGACGGCCGGGTCGGAGCCTGCGCCTCCGGGCGTTCGGCACCACAGGGATCTCCCGGGGGAAGCCCCGGTACAGGGCCGCCTTGACGGGGCGGGCCGCAACGCTTCGAAGGAGAGGGTATGGCAAGGAAGTTCAAGTCAATGGACGGCAACGAGGCCGCAGCCTGGGTCTCGTATGCCTACACCGAGGTGGCGAGCATCTACCCGATCACGCCGTCGAGCCCCATGGCTGACCACGTCGACCAGTGGGCCGCCCAGGGCCTGAAGAACATCTTCGGCACCCCGGTCAAGATCCAGGAGATGGAGTCCGAGGCCGGTGCCGCGGGCGCCGTCCACGGCTCCCTCGGCGCCGGTGCGCTCACCACGAGCTACACCGCCTCCCAGGGCCTGCTCCTGATGATCCCCAACATGTACAAGATGGCCGGCGAGGGCCTGCCCAACGTGCTCCACGTGAGCGCGCGCACCGTCGCCACCCAGGCGCTCAACATCTTCGGCGACCACTCCGACGTCATGGCCTGCCGCCAGACCGGCTACGCCATGCTCGCCGAGGGCAACGTGCAGGAGGTCATGGACCTCTCCCCGGTGGCCCACCTGGCCGCCATCGAGGGCGGCGTGCCGTTCCTGAACTTCTTCGACGGCTTCCGCACCTCGCACGAGATCCAGAAGGTCGCCGTCTGGGACTTCGAGGACCTCAAGGACATGGTCGACATGGACGCCGTCCAGGCCTTCCGCGACCACGCCCTCAACCCCGAGCACCCCACGGCCCGCGGCTCCCATGAGAACGGCGACATCTTCTTCCAGCACCGCGAGGCCTGCAACGGCGCCTACAACGCGCTGCCGCAGATCGTCCAGGGCTACATGGACAAGATCAACGATAAGCTCGGCACCAGCTACCACCTGTTCGACTACTACGGCGCCCCCGACGCCGAGCGCGTGGTCGTCTGCATGGGCTCCTTCTGCGACACCCTCGAGGAGGTCATCGACTACCTCAACGCCAACGGCGAGAAGGTCGGCCTGGTCAAGGTCCGCCTGTACCGCCCGTGGTCCGTGGAGGACTTCGCCGCGGCCCTGCCCGACACCGTGAAGTCCATCGCCGTGCTCGACCGCACCAAGGAGCCCGGCTCCATCGGTGAGCCCCTCTACCAGGACGTCATCACCTCCCTGGCCGAGGCCGGCATCGAGGGCCTCACCGTCATCGGCGGCCGCTACGGCCTCGGTTCCAAGGACGAGCCCCCCGCGGCGGCCTTCTCGGTCTACGAGGAGCTCAAGAAGGACGAGCCCAAGCGCGAGTTCACCATCGGCATCGTGGACGACGTCACCAACCTGTCGCTCCCCATGGACCCGAACGCCCCCGGCACCGCGGCCCCCGGCACCATCGAGTGCAAGTTCTGGGGCCTCGGCGGCGACGGCACCGTGG
>CBCSOI010000431.1:0-1538 GCA_965141595.1 uncultured Atopobiaceae bacterium
CGCTCGACGGCATCCCGGGGCCGGTGGGCTTTTTGCCCGAGACCGCGACCCTCGCCGACCTCGGGGTCCCGGAGCACTAGGATTGTCTGCGGACGGGGGCGTGGCGGAACGGTAGACGCAGGGGTCTTAAAAACCTCGGCCTTCACGGCGTGTGGGTTCGAGTCCCACCGCCCCTACCACCCGGGTGCCGGCACGGCGCCCCGGGGACATGGACCTTCCGGCGGCCCCGCCCGGGGCCGCCGCCGTATGAAAGCTGTCACACCCATGAAGCGCATCCTTCTGGCCTGCGGCTCGGGGTTCGCCACCTCCACCGCCGTCCGCGCCCGTCTCGAGCGGCTGCTCGACTCCCACGGCTACGAGGGCACCTACACCATCCGCCAGTGCAAGATCGCGGAGGCCCCGCGCCTCTCGGCAGGCTTCGACTTCCTCGTGGCCACCATGATGGCGCCGCAGCACCTCGAGTGCCCCTACGTCAACGGGGTGCCGTTCCTCCTGGGCGAGAACATGGAGCCCTCCGAGCGCGCCGTCCTCGCCCTGATGGGGTAGTAATCTCCTGACAGGTACATCGGTTCCGCGCGGCGGCGCGTGGGCGAGGAGGCTCGTGATGAAGGTAGGCAAGCTGGTCGCGGCGGGAATGCTGACCCTGGCCCTGGCGGGCTGCGGCGGGGCCCCGGCGGCGCAGCCGGCGGACGACGCGGCGGCCTCGTCCACGGAGGACGCCACGGCCACGGAGCCCGCCAGCTTCGGCGGCGACCAGTACGGGAACGTGGGGGAGGGAACGGCCTACTTCTCCTGCGACGAGGGCACCACCGACAACGGCGGCATCCCGCACATGGCCGTCAACCCGCAGAAGCTCCACGCCCAGGTGTCCGTGGTCACCGAGGGCGTCCCCGCCGACAAGACCACCTACGTGTTCGTGGACGGCGAGGAGGTGCTGGCCGAGCCCATGGGTGACGGCGCGCATGCGCTGGACCTCGCCGACGGCCAGCTCTCCGACGGTGAGCACTCCGTCGAGGTGGTGCAGTTCTCGGACAACGAGACCTCCGGCACGGTGACCTTCTACCGCGTGGGCCGCTACTTCGTGGAGTAGGCCCGGGGTGCGGCGGGACCGGCGACGCCCGGCATCGCCGACATATCGAACGGGAAAAGGCCGGCGGCCCCTCGGGGCTGCCGGCCTGTACTTTCGCGATGGTGCCCCCAACGGGACTCGAACCCGTGTTCCCGCCTTGAAAGGGCGGTGTCCTCGGCCACTAGACGATGGGGACGTGAGCGCGCGATTGCCAAGTATAGCAGCATCGTCGCGTCCGGCCGTAGCCGGAAGGGCTACCAGTCCAGGCCGTTGGACCGGGCGAAGGCCACGGCGTCGTCGAGCACGCCCGGCTGCTCGGAGGCCCAGTTGATGAAGTCGGGGGCGTCCACCACCACGGGGTCGGCCTCGTGGACGGCCAGCACGGCCTCCTCGAAGGAGCCCGGGGCGAACTCCGGGCGGCACGGGAGGTAGGTCTCCACGTAGGAGGGGCGCAGCAGCGCGTAGGCCG
>CBCSOI010000432.1:0-1533 GCA_965141595.1 uncultured Atopobiaceae bacterium
GATGAAGAAGCCCACGCCGGACTCCTCGGCCTGGGCGCCGAACTCCGGCAGGAACGCGGCCACAACGGCCGTGTTGGCCGTGACCACGTGCTTGCCGGCGGCGAGGCTCTCCATGATGAAGGTGTGGGCGGGCTCGAGGCCGCCCATGGCCTCCACGACGCACTCGATGGAGTCGTCGGAGACGATGTCGGCGAAGTCGTAGGTGACGCGGGGGTCGTCGTAGGTGCCCGGGAGGGTGAGGATGCGGGCCACCTCGAGGGAGGGGACGCGCGAGTCGACGATCTCGATGACGCCGCCTCCCACGGTACCGGCGCCGAGAAGGGCGATTCTCATCTCTGTTAATCCAATCTTTCGCGGCCATCGCCCCTCGGCGACCCGCGGGGCGGCTCCGCTACCATGGGCAGAACCCTGCACCGCTCGACCGAGGGGGAGTCTCGATGGATTCGTTCTACCACAGCACCCGTTCTCTGCTCGAACCCGTAACAAGCAAGCAAGCAATACTGGCGGGCATCGCACCGGACGGCGGGCTCTACGTGAGCGACGGGGTGCTTGCCTCCCCCCTCGACCTCGAGCCGCTCTGGGCCGGCGACTACCACTCCCGCGCCCGGCGCGTCCTCGGCCACCTGCTGCCGGACTTCTCCGAGCAGGAGGTGGCAGGCTGCGTGCGCCGCGCCTACGGCGACACGTTCGACGACCCGGCCGTGACGCCCGTGACCCCGGTGGGCGGCGACTGGCTGCTGGAGCTCTTCCACGGCCCCACGAGCGCCTTCAAGGACGTGGCGCTGCAGATGCTGCCCCAGCTCATGGGCCAGGCCCGCACCGGCGACGGCCGCGACGTCATGATCGTGTGCGCCACCTCGGGCGACACCGGCAAGGCGGCGCTGGCGGGCTTCGCCGACGTCGACGGCTGCGGCGTCTGCGTGTTCTACCCCGACGGCAAGGTGAGCGACGTCCAGCACCTGCAGATGGCCACCCAGGCCGGCGGCAACGTGGCCGTGTACGCCGTGCGCGGCAACTTCGACGATGCCCAAGGCGAGGTCAAGCGCATCTTCGCTGACCGCGGCCTGGGCGAGCGCCTGGCCCGGGAGGGCGTGTTCCTCTCCAGCGCCAACTCCATCAACGTGGGGCGCCTCGTGCCGCAGGTGGTCTACTACCTCGACGCCTACGCCCAGCTGCTGGAGCGCGGCGCCGTGGCCATGGGCGACGAGGTGGACTTCTACGTTCCCACCGGCAACTTCGGCGACGTCCTCGCCGGCTACTACGCCAAGCGCCTGGGCCTCCCCGTGGGGCGCCTCCACGTGTGCTCCAACGCCAACGACGTGCTCTGCGACTTCCTGGCCACCGGCACCTACGACCGCCGGCGCCCGTTCCACAAGACCATCTCGCCGTCCATGGACATCCTCGTGTCGTCCAACCTGGAGCGGCTGCTCTACTTCGCCTCCGACGGCGACTGCGAGCTCGTGGCCTCCCTCATGGCCGACCTCGCCGAGAAGGGCGCCTACACCGTGCCCGCCCCCGTGATGGACGCCATCC
>CBCSOI010000433.1:0-1530 GCA_965141595.1 uncultured Atopobiaceae bacterium
CGTAGGCGATGCGGATGCCGTTGGCGGCGCAGAACGTGGAGAACTGGATGTCCTCGGTGAGGGTGTGGAAGGCCCAGCCGTGCATGGAGCGGATGATCTTGTTGGAGACCATCCAGCCCGAGCCCGAGATGGCGCAGCCGGTGCCGAGCATCATACGCGCGTTGTTGAGGAAGCGCGCCTCGCGCAGGAACCAGATGCCGTAGGCGGAGCTGATCCACGAGGAGTCGAAGTTCTTGGAGTTGCGGTAGCTTGTGGCTGCGAGGTAGCCGAGGTCCACGACCTTGTTCATCTGCTTCACGTAGTCCTTGGACAGCAGGTTGTCGGCGTCGAAGATGATGAACGCGTCGTAGTAGTCGTCCCCCCGCTCGTTGAGCACGTTGTCGAAGCCCATGTCGAGCGCCCAGCTCTTGCCCTTGCGGGCGAGGTCGTTGCGCTCGTAGACGTAGGCGCCCGCCTCCCGGGCCCGCTCGGCCGTGGCGTCGGTGCAGGCGTCGGCGACGACGTAGATGTCGATGAGCTCGGCCGGGTAGTCCTGCTCCTTGATCGACTCGACGAGCTGCCCGATGACGACCTCCTCGTTGTGGGCGGCGATCATGAAGGCGTAACGGTGGTTCTTCTTCGCCTCGGGCAGGTCGACCTCGCCACGGCGGAGGCCGACGAGGAAGTAGACGATCTGGTAGAAGAACGCCACGGTGACGACCAGGAAGATGATCGTGTTGAACACGACGATGGGCGTGATGCCGAGGCGGGTGAGCTCCACGGTGCTCCCTCTCTGTCAGGCTCGGGCGATACCGAGCGCAGGCACGATGCGCTCCCCCGCCTCGGTGCGGCCCATGGAGCGGTCGGCCAGGGCGTCGAGGACACCGGCCAGGTCGGCAGGCAGGGTGTCGGCCAGGCACAGGGTCTCGCCGGTGCGGGGATGATCGAACTCTATATGCCACGAGTGGAGGAATTGTCTGTCGAGGCCGAGGTTGCGCCTCAGGTCGCCGGCCCCGTAGACCGGGTCCCCCACCACGGGGTGGTGGATGTGGGCCATGTGGACGCGGATCTGGTGCGTGCGGCCGGTGTAGAGGTGGCACTCGAGGAGCGAGTAGCCCTCGTCGCGGGGCCCGGCCTCGAAGCGCTCGAGCGTCGTGAACGTGGTGATGGCCTCGCGCGACCCCGGGGCGTCCGTGGCAGCCATGCGCAGGCGGTCGCGGGTCGATCGGGCGATGCCCACGTCCACGAGCCCGGTCTCGGGGGCCACGTAGCCCTGCACGAGGGTGACGTAGCGGCGGTCCAGCGTGCGCATGCGGATGAGGTCCTGGAGCGCCTTCTGTGTGACGTCGTCCTTGGCCGCCACCATGAGGCCCGAGGTGTCCCGGTCGAGGCGGTGCACGATACCGGGGCGGTCCTCGCCCTGCAGCGTGCCGAGGTGCGCGTAGCCGCACCGGGCGACGAGGGCGTTGGCCAGGGTGTCGTCCGCATGGCCCGGGCTCGGGTGGCACACGAGCCCGGCCTGCTTGGAGAGCACGAGCAGGTAGTCGTCCT
>CBCSOI010000434.1:0-1529 GCA_965141595.1 uncultured Atopobiaceae bacterium
GCGGCCACCGTGTTGGACGAGGCGCCCCTCTCGGCCACGAGGTAGTCGAGAAAGGCGCCCACGGCGACGTCCATGTCCACAGGTCAGTACCCGAGGTCCGCCGGGGGCTCCACCTCGTGGCGGCTGCAGCCGTCATGGTAGGCCACCGCGGCGCGCACGAACTCGCGGAACAGCGGCTGCGGGTGCGTGGGGCGGCTCTTGAACTCGGGGTGGAACTGCGCGGCCACGAACCACGGGTGCACGTCCTCGGGGAGCTCCACCATCTCGACGAGGCGGTCGTCGGGCGAGACGCCGGAGATGGTGAGGCCGGCCTGGCGCAGCTCGTCACGGTAGGCGTTGTTCACCTCGTAGCGGTGGCGGTGGCGCTCGTAGACGAGGTCCTCGCCGTAGGCCTCGTGGGCCAGGGTGTCGGGGGCCACCTTGCAGGGGTAGGCGCCCAGGCGCATGGTGCCGCCCATGTCGGTGACGTCCTCCTGGTCGGGCATGAGGTCGATGACCGGGTACTCGCAGTCGGGCACGAACTCGGTGGAGCTGGCGCCGGGCATGCCGGCGACGTGGCGGGCGAACTCGCAGACGGCCACCTGCATGCCGAGGCAGATGCCGAGGAAGGGCACTTTGCGGGTGCGGGCGCGCTCGGCGGCCAGGATCTTGCCCTCGAGGCCGCGCACGCCGAAGCCGCCGGGCACAAGGATGCCGTCGGCGGAGCCCAGGACCTGCTCGACGTCGTCGGCCGTGAGGTTCTCGCCGTCCACCAGCTGGACGTCGACGTGGCGGCCGAAGTAGACGCCGGAGTGGTGCAGGGCCTCGATGATGGAGAGGTAGGCGTCGGGGAGCTGGGTGTACTTGCCCACGACGGCGATGCGCACGGTGTCGGTCTGGGCGTCGGCGGCGTGCATGGCGCGGGTGAAGGCGGTCCAGCGGCCGATGTTGAGCTCGCCGGGGTCGAGGCCCAGACGCTCGCAGACCTCGACGTCGAAGCCCTGCTCCGCCAGGTGCATGGGGACGTCGTAGATGGACGGGCAGTCGGAGTTCTCGAAGACGTGGTCGGCCGGGACGTCGCAGAAGTTGGCGATCTTGGCGCGGATGGCCTCGTCGACCTCGTGGTCGCTGCGGCAGACGATGAAGTCGGGCTGGATGCCCAGGGAGCGGAGCTCCTTGACGGAGTGCTGGGTGGGCTTGGTCTTCACCTCGTGGGCGGCGCTGATGTAGGGCACGAGGCTCACGTGGATGAAGCAGACGTCGGCCGGGCCCTTCTCGTTGCGGAACTGGCGCATGGCCTCCACGAAGGGCTGGCCCTCGATGTCGCCGATGGTGCCGCCGAGCTCGGTGATCACGACGTCGGCGTCGGTGTGCTCCTCGATCATGCGGACCTTGTCGCGGATGGCGTTGGTGACGTGGGGCACCACCTGCACCGTGCCGCCGAGGAAGTCCCCCGCGCGCTCGCGGGCGATGAGCGACTGGTAGATGAGGCCGGTGGTGAAGTTGGACGTGCGGGTGAGGTTCTCGTCGATGAAGCGCTCGTAGTGGCC
>CBCSOI010000435.1:0-1524 GCA_965141595.1 uncultured Atopobiaceae bacterium
AGGCGCGCGGCCGCGACGGCGGGGGCCGGGCGGACGGACTCCGCCTCCACCGCGGACATCGGCAGGACGCCCGCCACGTCGTCAGTGCCGGCCAGGTTCCCCGAGGTCCACGGGAGCCCTGCGAGGGAGGCGTCGCCGCCATCCGAGGCCCCGAACCCCGGCTCGCCGAGGGGCGGGCCGCCGAACGCCGAGAGGGTGGCCCAGGACAGCAGCCCCACGGCCGCGAGCACGAGGAAGGCGGCCCAGGCGTCGGACCACCGTGACTCCCGGCGCTCGGCCCCCGTGGGCGACAGGCGCGGCAGCCCGGCGCACCCGCGACGCCGCGCCAGGAGGTAGAGGACGATGAGGGAGAGGGACGGGAGCGCGGCCGCGCGGCCGTCGTCGCGGAGCAGGCAGACGGCGAGGGCGCCGCCCGCGAGCTGCACCCAGGACCACACGGTGGGCCGCCCGTAGAGCAGGAACG
Organism: uncultured Atopobiaceae bacterium; assembly: GCA_965141595.1. Taxonomy (GTDB): domain Bacteria; phylum Actinomycetota; class Coriobacteriia; order Coriobacteriales; family Atopobiaceae; genus Granulimonas. The sequence goes on from CBCSOI010000435.1 coordinate 464, forward strand.
TCGCCGAGGAGACAAAGACGCAGAACACGGCCGCGAACAGGGGATGCCGAATGTCGGCTGCGGTGAGGAGGCCCCAGGTGGGCGAGAGCGCGAAGAAGGCCACGGACCCCCAGACGAGCCAGCGGGAGGCGCCGAGCCTGACGATGGTGCGCAGCGTGAGCGAGTGGGAGACCACGCAGACGGCCAGCTGGACGGCGAGGAGGGCCCAATAGCCCGGCTCCTGGATGGGTATGGGCGACCCGACGTCGCCGAACGCGATCGCACGACGGAGGAAGAGGGCGACGTAGGGCGTCCAAAAGAGCGAGAACACCGCGGCGGGGACGGCGATGGGATGCCTGTCGACGGCCCCGCCGGGGGCGACGGGCCCCCTCAGCCATGCAAGGACGTCTCTCACGGGCACCGCTCCCCCACTCTCGAGGCGGGCGTCGCGCCCGCCGGCCTACGGGGAGTCCGTACCCGAGTCCGACGTTCCCTTGCCAGCGGCGCGCGTGCGGCCGAGCTCCTCGTCCCACGAGCGGAGGGTCCCGTAGACGTCCGCCGCCACCCGCGCGGGGATGCCGGGGACGGCCTCGATCTCCCCCAGCGTGGCCTTCCGCAGCCTCCTCATGGAGCCGAACGCCTTGAGCAGGGCCTTCTTGCGTCCCTCCCCCACCCCGGGGACCTCGTCGAGGACCGAGGCCGTCATGGCCTTCCCGCGGAGCTCCCGGTGGTAGGCGATGGCGAACCGGTGCGCCTCGTCGCGGACGCGCTTGACGAGGTAGAGCGACGGCGAGCCGCTGGGGAGCACGACGGGGGCGTCGTCCCACGGCACGAAGAGCTCCTCGTCCGACTTGGCGAGGCCGGCGACCGGGATGTCGAGCCCGAGGGCCTCGAGCTGACCCATGGCTGCCGTTAGCTGGGGCTTTCCGCCGTCGAGAATGAGGAGGTCCGGCTTGGAGCCGAACCGGCCGTCGGCCATGCGCTCCGGGGAGTAGCGACGTCCCAGGACCTCGGCCATGGACGCGAAGTCGTTGGCCTCCTCCAGGGGCGTGCGCACCTTGAAGCGGCGGTACTGGGACTTG
>CBCSOI010000436.1:0-1509 GCA_965141595.1 uncultured Atopobiaceae bacterium
GGGACGCCCCCTCGGGCGTCGCGAAGGCGGCCCTGGCGAGCGCGGCGCGGTCCACCGACCAGACGCCGTCGCAGGGCACCCAGCGTGCCTCCTCCTCGTCGAACAGCGCGCCGCCCACGACCACCTCGGGGCCGAAGGCGTCCACGAGCTCCTCGACACAGGCGTCCTCCGAGGCCAGCACCTCGCGCGAGACGTCGTCAAGGTCGATGCGCTCGGCGCCAAGCGACTCGAGCACGCGGCCCACGCACGACTTGCCCGACGCGGTGCCGCCCACCAGGAACACGGTCCTCATGGTCTCCCCCGGCCTCAGGAACGGCCCTCGAAGGTGGTGCCGCAGCGGCGGCAGCGCACCCGCACCTTGCCCTTGCCGCGCGGCACGCGCAGGCGCTGCCCGCACTGGGGGCAGGTGAGCACCTTGTGGCTGCGGCGCTCGCGCAGGGTGCCCGTGGGCGACGAGACCCAGGGGCGCAGGGGCCCGAGTCGGCTCATGAAGCGCTCGTTCTCCCGGGCGCGTGCGGCAACGTCGCGGGACAGCATCCGCCACCAGCCGTAGACGATGAGGGCGAGGGCCAGGACGGACAGCCACCACGCCGGGACGAACAGGTAGACGATGATGAGGGCGAGGGCGCCCCAGGTGCACACCCGCGTGACGGCGTCTGGGCCGTTGCGCCCCTGCATGAACTCCTGGACCCGCCCGTTGAAGTCTCCCTTGGCCATGGGGCCGCCTCCCGTCGATGGCGGACGGCCCGGGGCCGCCCGCGTCGTATGCGTAGCCCCCTATCCTACCCCGCGGGCGGCGGCCCCGCGGCGCGTCCCGGACGCCCACACAGAGGTTTCGGGTCCCTGCAGCCCGGCGCCCCCGACCGCGGACGGCCGGAGGCGCCGGGGCTCACGCAGGGCGGCGACTTCGGCAACCTAGCAGTGCATCACGAAGGAGGCGGCCAGCTGCTGCGTCTTCACCATGGCATCCACGTGGGTGAGCTCGCGGCCGTGGGTGTTGCGCGTGAGCGGTCCGAAGGCCGCCGCCGCCACGTTGTTGGCCGTGAGGAAGGCCCCCATGGCGTCGGTGGAGTAGAGCTTGGCGTTCTGGAGCTCCGGCGCCGTGCCGAGGGCGCGGCGCCCCGCCTCGACCACGGCGTTGGTGAGGTCCCAGTCGTAGGGGCCGTGGTAGTCGTCGGCGATGACGGCGACGTCGTGCTCGGTACCGGGGTGCTCGGGCCCCATGAGGGCGATGTCGAGCGCCACGTAGGCCTCGATGTCGTCGGGCAGGTAGGCGCCGCCCCAACCCACCTCCTCGTAGAACGGGAAGGCGAGCAGGATGTCGCAGTTGGGCGTGCTGCCCGTGTCGCCGAACCACTTGAGCAGTCCGAGGAGCGCGGCCACGCAGGCCTTGTCGTCGATGAAGCGCGAGAGCACGAAGCCGTTGTCGTGTATCTCGAGCTCGGGCTCGAAGGCCACCACGGCACCCGGGGTCACGCCGAGGGCCCGGGCCTCCTCGGCGCAGGTGAC
>CBCSOI010000437.1:0-1509 GCA_965141595.1 uncultured Atopobiaceae bacterium
GGCCGTGGAGGCCTGCGCCAAGGACCGCGAGCGGGCCGCCGCGGAGGCCGCCGAGGCCAAGGAGGCCGCGAGCTCCTCCGCGGTGGAGCTCGCCACCCTCACGGAGCGCCGCCGCCACCTCACGGAGCGCGTCGACTCCCTCGAGAGGTCCATGGAGTCCCTGGCGGCGCGCCGACAGAGCGCCGTGGAGGGCACGCGCTCCCTCGAGGTTCTTCGCCTGCGCATCGACCCGCTCCACGAGCGCTACGAGGGAATACTCGAGGCCGCCCGCGCCTGGGCCGGCCGCCTGCGCGACCGCGCCTCGCTCGCCGAGGCCGACAGCGAGTCGCTCAAGAGGACCATCGGCGACGCCAAGGCCGCCTCGGAGGAGGCCTCCAAGGCGCTCGACGACGCCAAGGCCCGCCAGGCAGAGCTCGACGTCGAGGCCGGCCGCCTCGAGGTGCAGGTGGAGAACGCCGTGAACGCCGTCCGCGAGTGCTCCGCCGTCCCCCTCGAGGAGGCCTTGGAGCTCCCGGCGCCCGAGGACCGCGCCGCGAGCGAGGCGGAGCTCGCCTCGCTCGTCGCCTCCATCAGGAACCTCGGCCCCGTCAACCAGGTGGCCATGGAGGAGTACACCGAGCTCAGGGAGCGCGCCGACTTCATCGCGTCCCAGCTCGCGGACCTCGAGCACGCCAAGGGCGCCATCGACAAGATCAACGCCGCCATCGACCGCAAGATGCGCCGCGCGTTCGTGGAGACCTACGAGACGGTGAACGCCAACTTCCAGGATATCTTCTCCATGCTCTTCCCGGGAGGCAGCGCCACCCTCGTCATGGACGACCCCGACCACCCTGCCGAGACCGGCATCGAGATCGCCGCCCAGCCCAAGGGCAAGCGCATACCCAAGCTGGCGCTCATGAGCGGCGGCGAGAAGTCGCTTACGGCCCTCGCCCTGCTCTTCGCCGTCTACAAGACCCGGACGGTGCCGTTCTACGTCTTCGACGAGGTGGAGGCAGCCCTCGACGACTCCAACCTCGACAAGCTCCTCGGCGCCATCGAGCACCTGAAGGAGACCACCCAGCTCATCGTCATCTCGCACCAACGGCGTACGATGGAGCAGGCGGACGTCTTGTACGGGGTCTCCATGCAGGCCGACGGGGTGAGCAGCGTCGTCTCCCAGAGGCTCGACCAACAGACAGGAAGGGTGGTGGATGCCTGATGGGATTCGCCGACAGGCTCAAGAAGGGGCTCAGCCGCTCCCGCGAGGCCCTCAACGAGATCTTCTACTTCGGCGGCGAGGTGGACGAGGACTTCTGGGAGGATCTCGAGGACACCCTCGTCATGGGCGACCTCGGCGCCGAGGTGGCCATGAGCGTCACCGACGACCTCCGCGAGCAGGCCGCCCGCGAGAACCTCCTGACCGACCGCCAGCTGAGGCGCGCCCTCTCCGAACGCCTCGCCGCGGAGGACAGCCCCGAGGGGCGCGACCCGTACGACGACGTGCCCAGCTGCGTGCACATCGTCGGCATC
>CBCSOI010000438.1:0-1502 GCA_965141595.1 uncultured Atopobiaceae bacterium
ACGCCGAGCGTCAGCAGGAAGAGTGCGAGGAGCACGGCGGCGCAGACGAGCCCGCGCGGCTCCAGGTGGGCACGCTCGAGCAGGGCGTCTGCGAGCGTGGCGGCGCCTATGCAGAATATGATGCCGAAGCTGATGGGGTCGTCAACGGCCGCGAGGGACGTGGCGGCGAAGATGACGAGCGCCACGGCGAGGTAGCGCAGCGAGCGCGTGAGGTTGTCATGGGAGAAGCTGCACATCCAGCCAGACACAAGGAGGAACGTCCAGCTGATGGACGCCCTCCAGACATCCTGCAATGGAGGCGCGAACCACGCGACATCGACCCCCTCGATGAAGACGAGGTCGTAGCAGAGATGGAAGAGCACCATCGACACGACGGAGAAGCCACGCACGGCATCGAAGAGCCGTACGCGGCCCACGGGGCGTTCCCAGCGGCCGGCGGGGGCAGGGGAGGACGCGGTCACGAGATGGTGCGGAGGAGCGCGGTCACCCGGCCGAGGATCTGGGGGTTCTCGACGTAGATGGGGTCCATGGCGTCGTTCTCGGGCTGGAGCCGGCAGCGGTCCCTCTCGCGGTAGAACGTCTTGACCGTGGCGCCGTCACCCACGAGGGCGACGACGATCTCGCCGTTCACGGCGTCGGAGGTCTCGCGCACCACGAGGTAGTCACCGTCGAAGATGCCCGCGTTGATCATGGAGTCACCCTTCACGCGGAGCATGAAGGAGCAGTTGTCGCCCACGATGCCCGTGGGGAGCGTGAAGCTCTCCTCGACGTTCTGCTCGGCCAGGATGGGGACACCCGCCGCGACGCGGCCCACCAAGGGGAGCCGGAGCGTGGAGGAGTCCATGTCGATGTCCACCTGGGCGAGCGGGGTGCCGTCGTCGGCCACGGCGGGACGCACCGACGGCTGGCAGTCCACGAGCTCGATGGTGCGCGACTTGTTGGCCGTCCGTCGGATCAGACCCTTCTGCTCGAGCGTCTGGAGGTGCATGTGGACCGTGCTCGGCGACTTGAGGCCCACAGCGTCGCCGATCTCGCGAACCGAGGGCGGGTAGCCGTGGTCGTGGCAGTACTCCACGAGGTAGTCGTAGATCATCTGCACACGGTGGCTGAGCTTGGGGCGGGTCATGGGACCTCCGGCGGTCGGTACGGTCGTGGACACCATCATAGCAAACGGACGTTCGGTCAAAAACATCTGTTCGGGGAACGGCACCGGCCCTCCTTTACAACGCCCCTGTCCTCATACACACTGTTACAGGCTCTTCTCCACGTGGTGAAACCATGGAGTGTCCGTGGAGCCTGCGTGCTATCTTTCGGTGGCCGGGCACCGCCATGCGGTCGCCCCCGCGGCAAGGAAGGGATGCTATGCACTGCCCAACATGCGGCTGCGACGAGTCGAAGGTCGTGGACTCCAGGCCCTCGGAGAGCAACGAGGCCATCAGGAGGCGGCGCGAGTGCGTGAGGTGCGGCACCCGTTTCACCACCTACGAGCGCCGCGAGGAGCT